>JACQNT010000209.1 GCA_016202915.1 Acidobacteriota bacterium | reverse complement strand
GTTCAGGTCGGCTTGAGGTAGAAGCTCAGTCGCGTCTAGGTCACGGCTCCGTCCCGCTCGGGCCGCGCAGTATTGGCACTCCGGCAGCCCGGCGCCGCGCCGGCGGATCGACGCGCCTCGGGTGGCTCAGTCCGGCGCCTGGGCCTCGGGGCGCAGCGCCTTCCGCACCCGGGCCAGGAGCTCGAGGGCGGAGAACGGCTTCGGCAGGAAGCCGAGCGCTCCTTGCTTGAGCGCCTGCTGGGCCTGCTGGTTGTCGGCGTAGCCGGAGCAGAGCAGGACGCGCCCGCCGCGATCCATCCCGAGAAGCCGCCGGAAGGTCTCCAGCCCGCCCATCCGCGGCATCACCATGTCGAGCAGGACCAGGTCGATCCGGCCCCACTCCCGGCGGTAGATGTCCAGCGCCTCGACGCCGTCGGACGCCAGGAGCACCTCGAAGCCGGCGTTCTGGAGGACATCCTGCATCATCTCCCGGAGGGCGATCTCGTCATCCACGACCAGGATCCGCCCGCGACGCACGGGCGCGGGCTCGACGGCCTGCGCCGGCCGGGGCGTCTGCGACGGCACCGGAGACCGGCCCGGATCGGCCGCCTGCGTCGCCGCGGCGCCGGGGCTCGCGGCGGGCGCGGCCGGCTCCGCCATCGCGCGGGGTGTCGCTGGCTCCGCGACCGCGCGGGCCGCGACGGAGGGCCGCGCCGCCCGTCGCCGGGTGGTCGGGAGATAGAGACGCACGGTGGTGCCGAGGCCCGGCGTGCTGCTCAGGGAGACGTGACCCCCGTGATTCCGGACGACCCCGTACACCACCGACAGGCCGAGGCCGGTCCCCTTCCCTTCCGCCTTGGTGGTGAAGAACGGCTCGAAGGCCCGATCGACGACCTCCGGCGGCATGCCGACGCCGGTGTCCCCCACGACGACCTGCACGTAGTCGCCGGGCGCGAGGCCAGGGCAGGACTGGACGAAGCGCTCGTCCAGGTGGGCGACCCGCGTCTCGAACGTGAGGCGCCCCCCTTCGGGCATCGCGTCCATGGCGTTGACCGCCAGGTTCAGGAGGACCTGCTTCATCTGCCCGGCATCGGCCTCCACCGCGGGAAGGTCCGGCGCAAGCTGTGACTCGATCGCGATGCGCGGGTCGGCGCTCTTGGAGAGGAAGGACGTCGCCTCGGCGATCACCGCGTCCAGGTCGAGCGGCTCCAGCGAGTACTGGCCGCCCTGCGCGAAGGCCAGCAACTGCTGCGTCAGCTCGGCGGCCCGCTGCGCCTGCTGCTCGATCGTCGCCGCCTGGCGATGGATCGGGTTGTCCGCGGTCGCGAGCGCCTTGATGTGGCTGGCGTAGCCGAGGATGACACCGAGGATGTTGTTGAACTCGTGGGCGATCCCCGCCGCCAGGGTGCCGACCGACTCCATCTTCTGCGCGACCACCAGCTGCGCCGGCAGGTCCTTCTCCTGGGCCGGGGCCTGCGCCGTCTCCTGGAAGGCGCGGGCGTTCTCGACCGCCATGCCGAGAAGCTTCCCGACGGCCGCCAGGAACGCGACCTCCTCGCCATCGAGGGTCGCCTCGCCCCGCCCCGCGACCGCCAGCACGCCGTGGACTCCGCCGGCCGACCGCAGCGGGACCGCGGCCAGGAAGCGCAGCCCGGACCCGTCCAGTCGATCTTCCAGGTCGGCAGGCGCCTCCGGGCCGGAGGGTGCCGCCACGGCCGGCTCTCCCGTCTCGAACGCCCGGCCTATGATTGATCTCCCGAGAGGCGCGGCGGTCAACCCCTCCAGGGCCTTCGCGGACAGGCCGCGCTGGGCCTTCAGGCGCAGCATTCTGACCCGCGGGTCGATCAGGTGCGCCGCGCCCGCCTCCGCCTTCGCCGGGGCCTCGCCCCGCGGGCCGAGGACCTGGAGGACGCGTCCGAGCGTCTCTTCCAGGAGCGCGCGGATGTCGGTCGAGCGGGTTGCCGCCTCGACGATCGGCAGGATCGCTGTCGACTCCAGCTCGCGTCGCGCCAGCTCCGCTCCTTTCTCCTGGAGCCGGGCTTCCAGATCGAGGCTGTATCCCATGACTTCGGAGAAGAGGCGGGCGTTCTGGATCACGACCGCCACCTGGTTCCCGATCTCCCGCACGAGGTGGACTTCCGCCTCGCCGTAGGACCGCTCGGCGTCCGCCGCCAGCGTCATCGTCCCGATGGTCCGGCCGCGCGCGCAGAGCGGCACGCAGACGAGGGCCCGGCAGCCGGCGCCCGTCAGATCCCCGCGCTGCTCCACCTCCGGGTCCGCCGTCAGATCGGGAATGACGAACGCCTCCCCGCTCCGCCAGACACGCCCGGGCAACCCCTCTCCCCCGCGGTACGCCCGCGAGCGGAATGGCGCGCCGCGACCCGCGTCGCCGGCGATGCTGGCGAAGTCCAGGACCTCGCCTCGTTCCTCTTCGCGCACGAGGTGGATGACACCGACCGTGTGGCGGGTCGCCTCCACCGCCTTGCCGAGCGCCACCTCGATCTGCCGGGAGGGCTCGAGCGACGGGCCCGCCGCGGCCGCCACGGCATTCAGGGCGACCAGCTCCTGGTTCCGCTCCCTCAGGGCCCGCGTCGCCTCCTCGACCTCCTGCGCCAGCCTGTCGCTGGAGCGGCGCGCGTCCGTGGTCCGCCGGGCGCGATCGATCTGGATCGACATCTGCGCCGCCAGGATCTCCGCCAGCAGCGCCTGCTCCCGGGTGAAGGGGCTGGCCTGATGGCGCCCCAGGATCAGAACGCCGCGGCGCCCCGCGCCGCTGCCGATGTCCAGGAGCAGGACCGCACCGAGCCGTCGCGACCGGAGCGGGACGGCGGCCGGGTCCGGCGCGGTCTCCTCGATCCCGCATTCCGCTCCCAGGATCAGCCGCGCGACCTTTCCCTCGCGGACCTGGGCGATGGCACCCTCGAGGCGGCGGGAGATGATCTCGATCTCGTGGGGCGCCATGTGGTGCCCCTCGCTCCAGCCGAAGCGCAGGGCGGGGAAGGCGCCGGACGGCTCGATGAGGGCCATGGCGCAGTCGGCCCCGACGATCTCGACGGTGCCGGCCGTCCCCTCGCGCAGGATCCCCATGTCGCTCCCCTCCTGCGACAGGATCACTTGAAGCTCGCGCAGCGACTGGAGGTGGGAGAAAAACACGGCGCCGCTTCCGCCGGCTGCTGGCGCCGTTGCCCCGGAGGACGGAAGCGTCCGCGCGCCGTTGCCGCCCTCGGGGGCGATCGGGGCTTCTTCGCCGCCCGCCGGAAGGGGGACGTGGCTCTGCGCAAGGGGGCCGTGCCCACCATCCGGCGGGGCGCCGTCGTCGTCGGGGGAATTCACGGTATCCGTTTCGGCCATGGTGCTAGAATCGAGGTCACGTCGGAGACCCGATGATCGCAGGCTGGCCCCGCTACGACCTCTACGTCATCACCGACCCGGCCCTGTCACGCGGCCGATCGCACGTGGAGATTGCCCGGGCTGCCCTCGAGGGGGGGGCGGACGCGGTCCAGCTCCGGGACAAGTCGTCCACAGGCAGCAACTTAAGTCGCTGGAGCCGCGAAATCCAGCCGCTCGCCCGGAAATTCGGCGCCGTCTTCACGGTGAACGACCGGGTGGACGTGGCCCTGGTGGCGGAGGCGGACGGCGCGCACGTCGGCCAGGATGACCTGCCGGCCCGCGAGGCCCGGCGCCTGCTCCCCCGCCCGCGCGTTCTCGGGGTGTCGGCGGGAAGCCTGGAGGAGGCGCGCCGGGCCGAGAAGGACGGCGCCGACTACATCGGCGTCGGGCCGGTCTTCCCCACGGCGACCAAGCCTGACGCCGGGGAGGCGCTCGGGCTCGACCGGCTCGCCGCCATCGCCGCGGCGGTCTCGATCCCCGCGATCGCCATCGGCGGCATCACCCTCGAGAACATCGCCTCGGTCTTCGCCGCCGGCGCCGCCGGCGCTGCCGTCGTCTCCGCCGTCGTCTCCGCCGAGGACATGGCCGCGGCGGCCCGCGCCCACAAGCGCCGCGTCGTGGAGGCACGCCGGGAGCCGCGAACGGAGCAGCGATGAAACGCGCCCTGACGATCGCCGGGTCCGACTCCGGGGGCGGGGCGGGCATCCAGGCCGATCTCAAGACGTTCGGCGCCCTCGGGGTGTTCGGCACCTCCGCGATCACCGCCGTCACCGCGCAGAACACCGTCGGCGTCACCCGCATCCAGGAGATCGACCCGGAGGTGGTCGCCGCCCAGATCGACGCCGTCGCCGAGGACATCGGCGTGGACGCCGCCAAGACCGGCATGCTCGCGACCCACGCCATCATCGAGGCGGTCGCCGACGCCGTCCGCCGTCACAGGATCCCCAACCTGGTGGTGGACCCGGTGATGGTCGCCAAGAGCGGCGCCCGCCTCCTGCGCGACGACGCCGTCGCCGCCCTGAAGACGCGGCTCCTGCCGCTCGCCGAGATCATCACGCCGAACCTCTCCGAGGCCGAGGCGCTGGCCACGCACAGGATTTCCGACGCCGAGACGATGCGCGAGGCGGCGCGCCGCATCCACGCCCTCGGCCCCCGCCACGTCGTGATCAAAGGAGGGCACGCCGACAGCCCGAACGTGGTGGATCTCTATTACGATGGGAAGGACTTCCAGGAGCTGAAGGCGGAGCGCGTCCAGACCCGCGCCACGCACGGCACCGGCTGCACCTTCGCCGCCGCCATCACCGCCTACCTCGCGCACGGCCTCCCGCCCCTCGACGCCGTCGCCCGCGCCAAGGAGTTCCTCACCGCCGCCCTGCGGGCCGCCCCCTCCATCGGCCGCGGCACCGGCCCCCTCAACCACTTCCACGCCTTCAGGCAGGGGTGAAGCGCGAGAGCTGTTCCTGGCGGGCTACCGCGGCAGACAGGCGCAGCGCAGGAGATCCTCGAACCGCGGATCGGCGCGGTCGCTCAGGGTCTCCCCGGGCACGTACTCCATCACCAGGAAGTCGGTCCCCTCCGGCAGGACCTTGAGGGCCACCTCACGGCCGAGCCTGGCGTCCCGGGCCCGGTAGACGCCGCCCATGCCGCCCTCCGGGAGCCGTCAATCCGACCGGCGGCGGACTAGCGTCGGACGCGCTGGACATGCTGTACAGTCTCCGCCCGGGATCGCCGCGCACCGGGCTCACGCCCTTCGTGCCGCCAGGCGCAGGGCAAGGAGGTGCCTGAGGTGAAAAGGATCCTGAAGCCGGCCGC
>JACQNT010000201.1 GCA_016202915.1 Acidobacteriota bacterium | reverse complement strand
TCCCAGGGCGGCGTCGTGGGTGGCGAACACCAGGTCGGAAGGGCTCGCCTCGCGCCAGAGCATGGCCGTGGCCAGATGGATGGCGTCGAGGGTGCCGATGGGAGTGGGCGGCGGGTTCGAGGCGCGGGTCAGCACCGGGCGGGTGGGCTCCACGACCTCGACCTCCTCGACCAGGCGATAGATCGCTTCGCGGCGGGTCGCCAGGTCGCGGTCGGTCAGGGCTCCGCGAAGCCGCAGGCGGTCGAGGGTCCTGAGGCATTCAACCTCGACGAGGGCGCTCGCCACGCCCTCCCGGATTGCCTTCCATTCCTTCAATCGGTCGCGATGGCCCAGGACGACCCGGAGGAGCACAGACGAGTCGAGGTAGGCGATCACCGCTCGACCTGTCTCTCCTCGAGAAGCACGGCGACGGCGTCCACGCCGAGCTTCAGCGGCGGAGGGAGAGGGACGCGACGCAGGGACGGGACGCGGCGCAGGGGTCTCCTGATCCGCAGGGGTTCCGTCTCCACCCTGTAGGGGACGATGCGGGCGATGGGGGTCTCGCGGTCCATCACGGTGTAGGTCAGACCCCGCCGGACCTGCCGCAGATGCTCGCTCAGGCGCGCCTTGAGCTCGGCGATCTTGACGTTTTTCATGACCAGAACATAGTCACATCTGGTCAGGATGTCAAGCCTCCAGGGCCGCCGCGAGCGCCCGAAAGACGGTCGCCAGCGATCGGCGGTGGTCGTGAGGCAGCGTCGGGGCCACGGCGGCTACGGCGGCCGAGAGCGCCGCCGCGTCGATCGTGGGGGCGGCTGCTGTGGGGCCCTCGTCGCGGGCCGCCTCCAGCCGCGGCCCTCCCCCGATCGTGGCTTCCGGCGTGCTGAACTCTGGCGAGGTGGCCTCTGGCGTAGTCGACTCGGGCGTCGTCGGCTTGGGCGCTGCCGGCTCCGGGGCGCGGGTGCGAAGGAGCGCCTGCACCATCTCGCGGAAGGCGCCGCTGCCGCCGGGAGCGGCGATGACGTCCTCGCCCTCCTTCGCCCAGATGTTCGCCAGGACGTTGCGCTTTGTATCGTGCAGGCGCAGGATGCGCTCCTCGATGCTCTCCTTGGTGACCAGCAGGAGCTCCTGGACCGGCCGCTTCGACCCAATCCGGTGGACGCGGGCGATGCGTTGCTCCAGCCGCGCCGGGTTCCAGGGCAGGTCGAGGTTGATCACGACGTCCGCGGCCTGCAGGTTCAGCCCCAGGCCTCCCGCGTCGGTGCTGACGAACACCGCCGGACCCTCGTGGCCGGTGAACGACCGGATCAACGCCGGCCGGCGCCGCACCGGCACGCCGCCGTGCAGGTGGAAGGCCGGCAGCCTCAGCCGCGAGCACAGGGTCTCGACCCTGTCCGTCATATCCGTCCACTCGGAGAAGACGACCGCCTTGCGCCCTTCCCCCAGGCACAGGTCCCGCAGGGCCTCCTGCAGCTCCTGGAGCTTGGGGACCTGCCGGTCGTCGAAGTCGAGCCCCAGCATGTGAGGGCCGTTGCAGCACCGCCTTGCGATCACCAGCAGGCGCATCATCCGGTCGAGATCGGCCGGGAGAATCACCTTCTTCGCCGCGATCCTCGCCACCTGCGCCAGGACATCCTCGTAGGTGGACTCGACGGCCGGGTGCATCGGCACCATCACGGTGGAGCGCAGGCGCTCCGGGAGGTCCAGGAGGACATCCTCCTTGCGACGGCGGAGGAAGGCCGGCGCGAGCCGCGAGCGCAGAGCGTCCAACCCGCGGTACAGGACGACCCGCCGCCCCTTGTCATCACGGACGAAGTGGTCGCGATCGATCTGCCAGAGCGGCGGCAGGAGGCGCTGGTCGATGAGCTGGGCGATCGCGTAGGCCTCCTCGAGGCGGTTCTCGAGGGGCGTGCCCGTCAGCGCGAAGACGTAGCGGGCCCCGATCGCCTTCAGGACGCGCGCGGTGCGGGTGCGCAGCCCCTTGGCCCGCTGCGCCTCGTCGACGATCAGCAGGTCGGGCGGATCGGCCCGGTGGCGCGCATGATCGCGCAGGACCTGCTCGTAGTGGGTGATCAGCCACGGAGGCCGCGAGGCGATCACGCGGGCGCGGTCGGTGGTCCGGCCCTCGAGCAGCGTCGCTTCCTCGCCGAGCCAGCGGCGGATCTCGTCCTGCCAGCCGCCGCGCAGGCTCGCCGGGCAGACGATGGTGACGCAGCGGGTGGGGCGCTCGGCCTGGCGCAGCGCCGCGGCCGCCAGGATCGCCTGCACCGTCTTCCCCAGCCCCATCTCGTCGGCCAGCAGCGCGCGACCCGTGGACGCCAGGAAGGCGGCGCCGGCCCACTGGTAGGGGTACGGCTCCAGTCCGAGCGGCGGGAGCAAGTGCGTGAGCTTCCGCTCCGGGAGAACGGGCCGGCGCTGGAGCCGGTCGTCGAGCCAGGCCAGCGCCCCAGGCTCCACCCAGGCGCCGAACTCCTCGAGCCGGCGCCGCAGCTCCTCCTCGCCCCGGGCCAGGGGGCGCAGGGGGAGCCCCGAGTCGTCGAAGGCGGCGCGCACCGCCGCCGCGCCGCGCCCCGCCGGGCTGCCGAAAAGGCGCGGCTCCACGAGCTCGCCGAAGTGCAGATAGATGCGGGCCCTCATCGCGGCCCGGCGGGCGGCCGGGCCGAGGGCGCTCCGCGGCGAGCGCAGGCAGGTCCGCGCGCGCTCGACGTGCTTGCAGGTGTGCAGCCGGTTGGCCTCGAAGTCGGGGCAGTCGCACGAGTGCGGGCCGTCCGGGCCGCCGCGCAGGTGGACCCGGTAGGCGAATCCCGACGGACTCGAGATCCCGAGGAACGGCGGCGCTTCGGGCTTGACGTGGAGTTTCTCGCGCCGGGCGGCGACCACGCGCTCTTCAATCGCCCGCCGGCGCGCCTCCTCGGGGTCGGGAGGCGCCCCGAGGCGCGCCTGAATGTCCTGGTCGCGCCGCAACCGATCGTCGCCTGCCGCTGCCGGCTGACGCGCCCTGCGGATGTCCGCGCCTTGTGCCAGGCACTGTCTCAGCACCAGCGCGGCCGCGATCTGGTGTTTGCAAGGGTTCCTCCAGGAGGGACAGGTACACCGGTGACTGATCCCTCCCTCGCCAGCCCAGAGCGCCACCTCGAAGTCGCCACTCCGCCCGCGCACCACGGAGGACACGCTCTCGGAGGAGCCGATGAAGTTCCCGACCCGCGCCTCCTGCGCGTAGCGTGCGCCCTCGCGCATCGCCTGTCCACTCACGCCGGCCAGGAACCGGTCCAGCATCTCGGGAACGATCATGCTTGTCCTCCACAGGGTCGATGAGTCATGTGGATGCCCGCGCGCTTGGCGGCGACGAGGTCAGCCGGGGTCCCTGCGATCCGGCGTCCTGCGGGCTGCGAAAGGATATCCTGAAAGACCCGGGGACGGATCGGGAAGCACGGCCGCCGCTACCTCCCGCACAGCCTCTTGAAGCTGCAGTTCCGGCAGCGCCAGAGCTCCGTCGTGAGGGGGCAGGAGTCCCTGGCGACCTGGTTGGCCGGCGGGTCAAGCAGGAGCGCCTGCATGTCCCGGATGGAGCCGCGGATGTAGTTGCGGGTGCGGTCGAGGTCCGCCTCCGTCAGGGTGTACTCGCGGAGCTGGCCGGTGGCGAGGCTGAACTCGACGGTGCGGACGTTGCCGGGGACGGGGGCCCACTTCTCGCTGGCGTAGAGGGCGTAGCAGGCGAGCTGGACGCTGTTGTCCTCCTCGTCGCGGCGGCCGGTCTTCCAGTCGTAGATGTGGATCCGGTCGCCCTCCCTGCAGGCGAAGTCCAGCTTGACGTGCACCTTCGTGCTGTCGAGGTGGAAGCTCGAGAAGTCCTCGATCTCGAGCCACTGGTCCCGGCGCAATCCGCGGATCCAACGGTAGGTGTCGGACTCGTAAAAAGCCCTGAGACAGGACGCGACGTGCCCGGCGTTCGAGCGCCATTCCTCATCGGCGACGGGGACGGCATACTCGTGCTCGAAGAGGGCCGTGGTTTTGGGGCGGTCGCGGTACACCCTGTCGCGCGACTGCTTCCATTCGGTGCGCATCTGGTCGAGGGCCAGGGAGAGGATCCTGTCCAGGGGGAGCGGCTCGATCCCGGCGCGCAGGTTCTCCAGGGAGCGCTGGATGCAGGAGTGCACGACCTCTCCGGCCCACATCTGGCGGGACTTGAGCTGCCGGAGGATGTAGATCTCGCGCGTCTCCGGGTCGGCGGCCGCCTCCCAGCCGCCCCAGGAGCCGTAGTACTGGAACCAGTAGCGCCGCCGGCACTCCTGGAACGAGGCGTCGCGCGAGCGGGACCAGGAGAACTCGTTGGCGAGGGCGGGCATGTCTTTTCCGGGTGTCAAGCGTCCAGTCTATGCGAATGGCAGAGCCGTCTCAAGGGTGCGGCCACGCTCACGGCCCGGAGCGATTCCTTCGGTAAACCCCCGGCCCGGGCACCCACAGCGAGAAGCCGGGCTCGCCCGCGGGAAGGGCCTCGTGGATCCCGATCATCAAGGCGCCACCGGGCAGCAGGCGCTCCGCGATCCGCCTGAGAATCTGCCGCTGTAGAGACTCCTCGAAATAGGTCAAGACCAGGTTCCGGCACAGGACGAGGTCGAAGGGCCCGTCGGGTAGCCGCCTCCGGATGTCTTCGAGGCGGAACTCGACCGGGTCTTTCAGGAACGCCGTGAGGGAGAGGTCGCCGCGCCGTTCGAACGCCTGCTCCCTCCACGGCGGCGGCACATTCCTGAGGCTTCCCTCGGTCCAAGTCCCCCGGCGGGCGCGCTCGAGCAGGCGCTCGTCGGCATCCGTCGCGATGACGCGGAGGCGCGTGCCGGGGTGATTCTCTCGGGCGGAGAAGTGCCAGATCATCGCCACCGTGTAGGGCTCCTCGCCCGAGGCGCACCCGGCGCTCCAGCAGCGCACCTCGCCGTCGCCGCGCTCCTCCGCCCGGCGCGCCAGATCGGGGAGCACCTCGTCCCCCAGGAACTCGAAGACGCGCCGGTCGCGGAAGAAGCGGGAGATGGTGATGCGGCAGAGGGCGTCCAGGCGGGCCCACTCCTCGGGATGCGCCTCGAGGAACGTCTCGTAGGCTGTGGTGTCCGCCAGCCCCAGCTCCCCCAGGCGCCGCGCGATCCGCTTGCAGACCTGCCTCCGGACGCGGCGGAACCCGGCCCAGCGCATGCGAAGCCGGGGCAGGGCCCACTGCAGGAAGCGAACGCAGTCGGGGTCGTGCATGACTGCTCCTCGCGGGCCGGGTGTCCCGGCGCGCTATGATGCTCCCATGCGGGCGTGTGGAATACCCCGGTCGGCGGTTCCCGAATGGACTCTGGCTTTCGCCGCTACGGGGGTCGCCGTGCTCTTCCTGGTGGCGGGACGGTCCGCGGTCGGGACGCAGACAGCGGGCGAGGGCGAGCGGCCCCCTCTCGAACGGCTCCGCGTCCAGGTCGGCGCCTGCGCGATCGAGGCGCCGCGGGCGCTGCGGGTCCACCTCGAGGCGCTGGCGGGCCGGGCGGCGGCGCTCCTCCCGCGGCTCGAGTCCTCGCTGGGCGTGCGGCCGGCCGGGCCGTACCGCATCCTCCTCATCCCGCCGGGGCGCCCGGAGGATCGGGAGATCGCCGCCCTCGATGCGGCGGCGCCGCCGTGGGCGGCCGGCTTCCTGCTGCCGCACCGGCGCGTGGGCGGCATCCGGGTCGCGCGGGCCGACCGCTACCCTTACAGCGACCTGGCGTCGGTTCTGACGCACGAGGCGACGCACATGCTCCTCTTCGACGCGGCGCGCGGCGTCCTGCCTCGCTGGTTCGAGGAAGGGGTAGCGACCGGCCTGGAGCGCTCCTGGGGGCTGCGGGACATGGTCGTCTGGTCCTCGTCGCTTCTGACACGGCGGCTCCCGGAGCTGGGGGAGCTCGACGCGGCGTTCGACGCGTCGGAGGAGCGGGCGCGCGCCGCCTACGCGGCGTCGTTCGACTTCCTGACCTGGACCGTGCGGCGGCACGGCCCGGGGGTCGTGCACGACATCGTGCGCGAGGCGGCGGGCCGCCCGTTCCCCGAGGCCTGGGAGGCGGCGACCGGCGCATCGCTCGCGTCCTCCGAGGCCGAGTGGCGTCGCAGCAGCCTGCTTCTCTACCGCTGGGTCCCGGCGCTGACCGGAACGGGCGCTCTCTGGGCCGGCATCACCCTGCTGGCTCTGGCCGCCGGCGCCCGCCGCCGCGCCCGGTCGTGCGCCATCCGCGAGCGCTGGGAGGCGGAGGAGGACCGCTGGGAGCCCGGAGCGGAGGCGGAAGAGCGCCGCCACATAGACGAGGCGACCGCCGGCAGTGGTCCGGGCGCCCGGAGCGTCGGCTTCTTCCAGGACATCTATGCAGGCGGGGCGCCGCCCTGGGACATCGGGCGGCCGCAGCCGGAGTTCGTCCGTCTGGCCGCCGAAGGGGCGATCCGGGGAAGCGTCCTGGACGTGGGCTGCGGCACCGGGGAGAATGCCCTGTACCTCGCCGGGCTCGGGCAGGAAGTGTGGGGGATCGACGCCGCGCCGCTCGCCATCGAGAGGGCGCTTCTCAAGGCCCGCGAGAGTGGCGTCGAGGCCACCTTCCTGGTGGGGGATGCGCGCGCTCTCGAGAGCCTGGGCCGGACGTTTGACAGCGTCATCGACTCGGGGATGTTCCACGTCTTCCCGGACGAGGACCGGCCGCGCTTCGTCCGCGGCCTGGCGGCGGTCCTGAGGCCCGGCGGCAGGTATTTCATGCTCTGCTTCAGCGAGCACGAGCCGGGGACGGAGGGGCCGCGGCGCGTCACGCAGGCCGAGATCCGCGCCGCGTTCCGCGCCGGGTGGCGCATCGACTCCATCCGGGCGGCCCGCTTCGAGACCAACCGCGCGGCCGGCGACGCGCGGGCATGGCTCGCGATGATCACCCGGCTGTAGATCGCGTCCGCGGGAGTGCGGTGCCCGTCAGACCGCGCTCGTGCAGTAGCGGCACTTCTTCGCGACCTTCAGGATCGACTCCCCGCACAGCGGACACTCCTTCATGGCGGGGCCGGCCGGCGCCGGCGCAGGCTTCATGGCGATCTTCGTGATGACGTAGACGCAGAACGCCACGATGCCGAAGTCCACGACCGTGTTGATGAAAGCGCCGTAGTTGAGCGTCGCCGCGCCCGCCTTCTTCGCCTCCTCGAGGGTCGCATGGGAGACGCCGCTCAGGTTGAGGAACAGGTTGCTGAAATCGACGTTCCCCAGGAGCAGCCCGATCGGGGGCATCAGGATGTCGCCTACGAGCGAGGCGACGACCTTGCCGACCGCGCCGCCGATGATGACCCCCACGGCCAGTGCGAGCGCGTTGGTCTTCATCAGGAACTCCTTGAATCCGCCCATGGTTTCCTCCCTGCTCGCGCCGTCTCGGGAACCACGACGAGAGAGGCCCGCGCGATGAGGTTCCCCTCCACCTCCCATGCTCCACGTCTCAGTCGGGCCGCCCCGGCTCCCGCCCCCTGGAATAGTAGGCCTTCCGCAGCGCCTCCACGAAGGCTGCGTCCACCAGACCGCGGGGGTTGCCGGCGTGGTCGAGGCCGTGGTCCTTGCGGAAGGCGCCGACGGCGTCGCGGGTCTCGGCGTCGAAGGAGCCGTAGGCCTTCATGAATTCCTCCTCCCGCTTGTCGAACTCCTCAAAGAGGGTCCTGAGGCGGGCCGGATCCTTCCGGATCAGACTGCGGTCGAAATCGAGGTCGGGTGTCTCGGGGATCGGTTCGGCGTCCCGCCGCCAGTAGCCGGTCGCCTGGAGCATGCGCTTCAGCTCGACCACGTCGGGCCCCTCGATCTCGGAGAATGAACGGTAGCCGAGCCTGCGGGCGGTGGTGTAGTAGACGCGCTTCATCTCCTGGACCGGCTCGGGATGCTCGCCGACGTCGATCGACACGCTGATGTGGTCGCCGCCGCGGCCGGGATCGCGGGGATCGGCGATCCGGATGGCCGCGGACTGGACATAACCCCAGCGCTTGTCGCCCCCCGTCTTCTGCCCGGCTTCGAGGGCCAGGATCAACCGCTCGGCGAGAGGGATGCCGGTGGCGGCGGTCGATTCGAGGTGATCGGCGACGGCGTCGATGACCTGCCTTCCGACGAGGATGTTCCCCTGGACGGTGTAGTTCAGGCCCTGGCGGCTGCCGGCCCACGTGCCGTTCTCCGATCCGGTGTGGGCGGCGGCCCGGCCTTGCATGTCGATGAGGCCGATCTGCCGCCGCTCCCGCCCTTTGTCGCCAGCCAGGAGCTGCTCGATCGCCTCCCGCGGCTCGACTTTCTTCTCGAGCAGGTCCAGCCCCTGGCGGCCGTACTCGACCACGGTCCAGGCCTGCGTGGCCGCGGCGCCGACGCCGGCCCGGACCCACGGAACGGCCCGGCCGACGAAGGGAACGCGCGTCGTCACCACCACGCCGCTCTCGCCGGTCGCGGGATCGATGGCGCAGATCGAGAAGGTCGAGTGGAGGAAATCCTCGGGGGCCATTCCGGCGTCCGAGGGGAGGGTTGTCGCGAAGAGCAGCACGCCTCCCGCCAATGATCCGATCCTCAGAGAGCGCATCCCGAAAGAACACATCCTGAAAGAACGCATGATCGCCTCCTGTTGAGGGCCGAGTGGATTCCCGCGTGCGGTCCGGGCCCCGATCCCCCCGGTTCGAGTGTACAGGAATTGGACCCGGGTTCTGGTGCGCCGGGAGCTGCTTCCTGTCAAGAGGACCGCTCCGCGGGGCGCCGCGCCGGAGGCGGCGGGGCGGCCCCGTCTCGGCGGCGTCCGGGGCCACGTTTGACAGGCGGCCGGCGCGGAACGATAATTGAGACTGAGTTGCAGTATCTGTTGGAGGACCCGTGCACGCCGCGGCGCGCTTTGCGGACTACCTCTCCCGGAAGCGGCTCAAGATGACCCGCGAGAGGCGGGTCATCCTGGAGCAGGTGCTCGCGGCGCGCGGTCATTTCGGCGTCGATGATCTCCAGGAAATCCTGCGCAAGGCGGGGCACACGGTCTCCAGGGCGTCGCTCTACAGGACCCTCCCGCACCTGGTCGAGTCGGGGCTCGTCCACAAGCTGGAGATGGCGAAGGGGCAGGCCCGCTACGAGCCGATGGTCGGCCGCCACCACCACGACCACATGGTCTGCCTGGAGTGCGGGAAGATCATCGAGTTCGAGAGCCGGGAGATCGAGCGTCTTCAAGATAGGGTCTGCCGCCGGAAGAGATTCAGCATGACCGGGCACACGCACCAGATCCGGGGGTACTGCGACGGGTGCGCCGGCCGGCGCGGCCCCCGCGCCGGCGGCCCGGACCCACAGGCGCACCGGGTGTAGCGCATGTTCCAGTCGCTCATCGTGACGCTCCGGGAGGGGGTCGAGGCGGCCCTCGTCGTCGGGATCATCGTCATCTACCTGCGCAAGACGGGGCGGGAGGCGCTGGCGCGCTGGGTCTACCTCGGGCTGGGCGCCGGGATCGCGGCGAGCCTCGCCTGCGCCGTGCTGTTCGCCGCCCTCGGGATCGCGGAGGAGGCCTACGAGGGCTGGCTGATGATCCTCGGCGCCGTCTTCGTGGCGACGATGGTCGTCTGGATGATGAGAGTCGCCCGGAGGCTGAAGCAGCGGATCGAGGCGCAGGTGGAGGCGATCGCCGCGCGGCGCAGGGGAGCGGTGGCGGCGGGGCTCTTCGGCCTCACCTTCGTGCTGATCCTGCGGGAGGGGATCGAGACGGTCCTGTTCCTGGCGACGGTCAGCCTGACCACCGAGGCGATCTTCACGTTCCTCGGCGGGATCGGAGGGATCCTCCTGGCGATCCTGTTCGGCGTCTCCTTCGTGCGCGGGACGGCGCGGGTCGATCTGCCGCGGTTCTTTACCGTGACCGCCATCGTGCTGTTCGTCCTGGCGGCGCAGCTTCTCGTGGGCGGCCTGCACGAGTTCGGCGAGCTGGGGGCGATCCCGGTCGGCAGGGACGAGATGCGGATCCTCGGGCCGATCGTCAAGAACGAGGTCATCCTCCTCGCAGGTCTCCTGGCGCTTCCGTTGATCGTCCTCCTCGTGCCGGGGAGTGGCGACCGCCGGCGCGCCGCCGCGGCGCTCGTCCTGGAGGGTCCCGAGCGGCGCCTGGCACTCGCCGGGATGAGGCGCGATCGGCTGTGGCGGCGACTGTTCGCCGCGGCCGGCATCCTGGCGATCGGATCGCTCGGCGTGTCGTACGCCTTCTCGCGCCTGCCGCACGCCATCGACCCGCCGCGGATCCTGGGCATCGAGGGGAGCGCCGGGGGCGTCGAGGGCAGCGGCGAGGGCGGCGACCGGAAGGGCGGCGTCGTGCGAATCCCGAAAGCGGGCCTGGACGACGGCCACCTGCACCGTTTCGGCGTGCCGATCGACGGCACCGTCGTCCGCTTCTTCGTGATGAAATCGGGATCGCGCGTGGTCCCCGCGTTCGACGCCTGCCAGGTGTGCGGCGCCTACGGCTACGTGGAGACGAAGGGGCGGCTCGTCTGCCTCGCCTGCGCCGCCGACATCAACCCGGCGACGATCGGGATCGGGGGAGGCTGCAACCCCCTCCCGCTGGCGCACCGCGACGATGGGAACGAACTCGTCATCGCGGTGGAGGACCTCAGGGCGGAGGCGAAGGCCTTCCGCGCCGCGGAAGGCGCCGAGCCCTCGCCGCCGGCCGACTGACCCGGGGGCGCACCGTGTTCCTCCGCATCCTCAGCGACTCCCTTTTCCGCCAGAAGCGGCGCAAGGCCGTCGTCCTGGCCGCCGTGACGCTGGGAACGGCCGCCGCGGTGGCGCTCGCCGACATCGCCCTCGACATCGGCGACAAGATGAGCCTGGAGCTCAAGTCGTTCGGCGCCAACCTGGTCGTGCTGCCGGCGGGGGGCGGGGCGCCGGTCGTGGTAGGAGGCCAGGACGTCTCCGCCCTGCGCGTTCCGTCCTACCTGGACGCCTCCGACGTCCTGAAGGTGAAGGACAATTTCTGGAAGAACAATATCCTGGCGTTCGCCCCGGCCCTCGACGTGCCGGCGAGGTTCGCCGGCCGGACCGTCCTCCTGCGCGGGACCTGGTTCGAGCGCGCGGTGGCGCTCGACCCGGCGCGCGCCGGCGCTCCTCCTCTCCTGACCGGGATCCGGGTCCTGAACCCCTACTGGAGCGTCGAGGGGCGCTGGCCGGACGACCGGACGCCCGCCGCGCCGGCTGGCGTGGAACCCACGCCGGAGGTCCTCGTCGGGCGCGGTCTCGCCGGCGCGCTCGGCCTGCGTCCCGGGAAGCGCGTCGAGGTCGAGATCGCCGGCCGGCCCGCGACCCTGGCCGTCGCGGGGATCCTGAGCGCGGGCGGGGAGGAGGACGAGGCGATCCTGGCGCCGATCGAGACCGCCTGGGACCTCGCGGGGCTCCCGGGCCGCGTCTCCCGCGTCCAGGTGCGCGCCCTCACGACGCCGGAGTCGGCCGTCTACGAGAGGCTCGGAAAGAGCCCGAAGGATCTCCCCCCGGCCGAGTTCGAACGCTGGTCGTGCACGCCGTTCGCCTCCTCCATCGCTTACGAGCTGGAGCGCGCCGTCCCGGGGGCGGAGGCGCGGGTGATCCGCAGGGTCGCCATCAGCGAAGGAGAGGTCCTCCGCCGGATCTCCGGCCTGATGGCGCTCATCGCCCTGATGGCGGCGGTCGGCGCGGCCCTGACCGTCACGAGCGCCCTCTCGACCAGCGTCCTGGAGAGGCGGGCCGAGATCGGCCTGCTGAAGGCGATGGGCGCGGGAGCGCCGCGCGTCGTCGGGCTCTTCCTGGCCGAGGCGGCGACGCTGGGCCTGCTGGGGGGCCTCCTCGGCGCCGGCGCCGGGGCGGCGATGGCGCGCTTCATCTCCGCGTCGGTGTTCGGCTCACCCGTCACCATCCGGCCGCTCGCCATCCCTGTCGCCGTGGCGATCGCCCTGGCGATCACCATCGCCGGGTGCATCGCTCCGGCCCGGCGCGTCATGCGCTTCCGGCCGTTCGAGGTGCTCCGTGGCCTCTGACACGCGGGGCCGCCGGGGCTCCCGGGTCCGGACCTCGGCGCGCTTCCTCCTGCGCTCGTTGAGCCTGCGCGGGGCCTCGTTCCTGCTCGCGCTTCTGGCCATCACGGTCGGGACGACGGTC
>JACQNT010000203.1 GCA_016202915.1 Acidobacteriota bacterium | reverse complement strand
GCCGTCAGCTCCGAGACGTTGTCCACCGGGGTGTAGGCCTCGATCCCGCAGATCTTGCGGAAGTCGTTCACGGCGTGGGAGGCGTTGCCGGCGCTCCCGCCGACGCCCAGCACGAAGAGGCGCCCGCGGCGGGCGCGGAGGGCCACCAGCAGGTCCACCATCTTCTGGATGGCGCCGAGGTCGAGCCGGCCCAGGATCTCAGCGGCTTCCTTCAGGTAGGCCTCGGCGTGCCCCATCAGAAGTTCACCATGACCTTGGAGCCCTCGAAGTCGAAGTGGAACCGGAGCTCCATGAGGCCTTCGCGCGCCATCGCCTCGCGCAGCTTCGGCTTGTCGCCGTTCTCGCAGTAGAAGACGAAGAAGCCCCCGCCGCCCGCGCCCATGAGCTTGCCGCCGACGGCGCCGCTCGCCTTCGCGACGTCGTAGCAACGGTCGAACTGGTTGCCCGACACCTGGCCGGACAGCTGCTTCTTGACCTCCCAGTGCGTCTCCATCAGCTCGCCGAACTTCCGCAGCTCGCCGCGCTCCAGCGCTCCCTTGATCTCCCAACCGATCTCCTTGATGCGATGGAGCGCGTCGATCACCCGCGGTTGGTTCTCGTTGGCGGCCTGGTTCTGCGCCTTAAGCACCTCCCCCGTGCTGCGGACGACGCCTGTGTAGAAGAGGAGCAGGTTCTGGTCGAGCTCCTCGAGGACGTCCTCGCTGATCGCCGCCGGGAAGGTGGAGACGTGGTTCGTCCGATCGATGTCCAGGCAGGTGATGCCACCGATCGCGGTGATGAACTGGTCGTGCTTGCCGACCGGCTCTTTGAGGACGTCGAGCTCGATCCGGCAGGCCTCCTCGGCGAGCCGCCACTGCGAGATTTGCTCGCGCTTGAGCGCGTGGAGTGCGTGGAGCAGGCCCACGGTGAAGCTCGCAGAGCTGCCTGCGCCTGAACTGCCGGGAATGTCGCCGATCGAGGTGATCTCGACGCCGCCGTCGATCCCGGTGAGACGCAGCGCCTCGCGGATCAGCGGGTGCTGGAGCGCTTTCACGCTGTCCACGATCTCCGTCCACGAGTAGCTCGCGCGGATGAGGCGGTCGAGCTTGCGGCGGTTCACCGTGATGAACGTGTACTTGTCGATCGCCGCGCTGATTAGGAAGCCGCCAAACTTCGACGAGTAGGACGGCAGGTCGGTGCCGCCCCCGCCGAGAGGGATGCGCAAGGGGGTGCGGGTGACGATCATCGGGGGAGTCCTCCTTCCGCTACGAGCCGCCTGAATTCCTCGAGCCCGACGAGGGAGCCGACCTCGCAGAAGCGCTGCTGCGTCTCGTAGGCGAGTAGCTGACGCTGCGGGATCAGCGCCGCGTAGAGGTCCTGCAGCGATGCGGACCGCTGCGAGGCGATCGTCTCGAGGGCGGCGCGGCGAAGGACGGAGAGCCCGGCGTTGATGTGGACCATGCCGGGCCTCGGCGTGGCCGCGTACGCCGTGACGTGGCCCTCCTCGACGGCGACGTCGCTCCGATTCCAGCGGTTCTCGTTCCGGTGCACGACCATGAGCCCCAGGCGGTCGCGGGCGAGGAAGTGCTCCATGATCGCGCGGAAGTCGAAGAGGAGGTACGAGTCGCCGAACATCACGAAGAAGGCCTCCCCGAGGAGCGCCTGGGCCCACCTCAGCGCGCCCGCGGTGCCCAGGCGCCGCTCGCCCTCGTCGCTGTAGCGCAGGCGCACGCCGAAGGCGCTGCCGTCCCCGAAGTGGCGGGCGATGGCGTCGGCCAGGTGGCCCACGCAGAGGACCACGTCGGTCACGCCCTGCCGGCGGAGCAGGTCGAGTTGCCAGGCGAGGAACGGCCGGCCGTGAACGTCGACCATGGACTTCGGCTGGTCCTTCGTCAGCGGTCCGAGGCGCGTCCCGAGCCCCCCGGCCAGGATCGCGATCTGCATCTCTATGACACGTCTCCCAGCATCTCGCGGATCGCCCGGTGCATCGCGTCGTGGGAGGACAGACGCGCGCGCCAGCCCAGCGCGTGGATCTTCGTGAGGTCGAAGCGCAGCACGGGCACGTCGCCCTTCCAGCCGCGGTCGCCGCCCGTGAACCGGTAGGCCACGCCGAGGAGCCCCATGGCCTCCACGACCATGTCGGCGATCGTCTTCACGTCGAGGTAGTCGTCGGTGGCGACGTTGTAGTAGTTGAACGGTGCGGCCGCCCGGGCGACGACGTGCTGGATCGCCGCCACGATGTCCGAGACGTGGACGTACGACTTGCTCTGCCCGCCGTCGCCCAGGATCTCGAGCCGCGTCGGGTCGCGGCGCAGCTTCCGGATGAAGTCGTAGGCGACGCCATGCGTCTGGCGGCGCCCCACGACATTCGCGAAGCGGAAGACCCATGCCTGGAAGCCGAACATGTGGCAGTACGCCGAGATCAGCGCCTCGCCCGCGAGCTTGCTCGCGCCGTACGTCGAGATCGGCAGCAGCGGCGCCCGGTCCTCATGGGCGGGGGCGAGCCCCGTCTCGCCGTACACGCCGCTGCCGGAGGCGTAGACGAGCCGGCGCACCCCGGCCAGCCGCATGGCCTCCAGCAGGTTCTGGGTGAGGGCGGTGCCCTGGCGGAAGTCGATGTCGGGCTCGGTCATCGCCTTCGCGATGTCCGGATTCGACGCGAAGTGGTACACGAGGTCGTGGGCGCGGACCGCGGCCGCCAGCGCGGCGCGGTCGCCGAGGTCGCCCTCCACGACCGTCAGGCGGGCGCTCCCCGCGTGGTCCCGGAGGTGCCAGCGCTGACCCGACGTGAAGTTGTCGAAGACCGTCACGGCGGTGTCCGCCGTGGACAGGAAATGGTCCACGAAGTGGCTGCCGATGAATCCCGCGCCGCCGGCGACGAAGACGTTCACGGACGGGTGGAGGGCTTGTCGAGCGTCACGCGGATGCGGACGCCGGAGCACTGCCAGCGGAGCACGGGCACGTGCTGCAGCGCCTCGCTCAGCGCGATGGTGAGCGGCACGACGGGGCTCAGGAACCGCGGCGGCACGAACTGGAGCGGATCGATGTCGATCCTCGCCACGCCCGGCAGGGTGAAGAAACGCCGGTACTCGCCCGGCCGGTAGCTGTTCTCGCCCACCCTGCGGTAGGTGTCGGTCAGCTCGAGCAGCCGGCGCACCAGCGACGCGCCGTTGGCCTCGATGAGGAAGACGCGCGTCCTGGCGATCCGGACCATCTCGCGGGCCATCGCGGCCGGATCGGCGACGTGGTGCATCACGTCGTACGTGATCGCCACGTCGAACGCGTCGTCGGCGAACGGCGTGGCGCAGGCGTCCGCTTGCCGGGCCGTCGCGTACCCCTTGGCGCGGAGCCGCTCGGCGCCCGTCTCGACGACGTCGCTTGGCGTGATGGACGCGCACCACGCCGGGCGGCGCGCGTGGATGATGTCGGTCATCTCGCCGTCCCCGGCGCCCAGCTCCACCACGGATGAGGGCGGCAGATCGCGCAGGAAGGCGTCGGTCCAGCGATAGTAGTTCGGCAGGATGTAGCGCCACGTGACGTCGCCGAACCAGTGGTCGCGGAAGCTCCAGGCCGCGGCGTAGCGCTCGCGGTACGTGGTCACCATCCGCTCCTGCGACTTTTCGCCCACGCTCAGCTCTCCGCGTTGAGGCGGCGGGCCACCGCCATGCCGCGCTCGATCGCGACGTCCATGTTGATGTACTCGTGCTCGGCGACGCGCCCGCACAGGAGGACGCCGGCCGCCTCGAACCAGGCCCTGGCCACGGCGAGGTTCTGCCGGTAGCCCGCGTCCTGCACGACGTAGCCGTAGGTGTCGCGCACGGCCCGCGCGTAG
>JACQNT010000206.1 GCA_016202915.1 Acidobacteriota bacterium | reverse complement strand
TTGGAACGCTGCACACGAACTCGGCGGCGCAGACGATCAACAGGATCATCGACGTGTTCCCGGCGCACCAGCAGTCCCAGATCCGCGCCCAGCTGTCCTTCGTCCTGGAGGGGATCCTCTGCCAGGCGCTGCTGCCCAAGGCGTCGGGGAAAGGGCGCTGCCTGGCCATGGAGATCCTCGTCCCCAACTCCGCGATCCGGAACCTCATCCGCGAGGACAAGGTCCACCAGATCTATTCGATGATGCAGACGGGCCAGGCGCAGTTCGGGATGCAGACCTTCAACCAGTCGCTGGCCACGCTCTACTTCAAGAAGCAGATCACCCTGACCACGGCGTTGTCCCACAGCAGCAACCCCGACGAACTTCAAGAAATGATCAACCGGGGCGCCGGGCTGATCAACCAGCCAACGGCCGCCAGCACGTCCGCCGCGCGGGCGGTGCGGAAATAAACCAAAGAGGGAGCCGCGATGCCGACCTACAGCTGGAAGGGCAAGAACAAGATGGGCAAGATGCAGGAGGGGACCGTCGCCGCGGAGAACAAGGACGCGGTGATCGCCCTGCTCCGCCGCCAGCAGATCATGGTGTCGGCGGTGACCGAGAAGGGGAAGGAGCTGGCGATCCCCAAGTTCGGCGGAGGCGTCAGGCAGAAGGAGATCGCCATCTTCACCCGGCAGTTCTCCGTCATGATCGACGCCGGCCTTCCCCTGGTGCAGTGCCTCGAGATCCTCGGGTCGCAGCAGAAGAACCGGGTCTTCCAGAAGGTCCTCTTCCAGGTGCGCCAGGACGTGGAGTCGGGGTCGACCCTGGCGGACTCCCTGCGCAAGCACCCGAAGGTGTTCAGCGCCCTGTTCTGCAACATGATCGCGGCGGGGGAGTCGGGCGGCATCCTGGACACCATCCTGCAGCGCCTGGCCGCCTACATCGAGAAGAACGTCAAGCTGGTCGCGGCGGTGCGCTCGGCGATGATCTATCCGGTGGCGGTCATCACCATCGCCATCGGGGTCGTGGTCGTCATCCTCTGGAAGGTCATCCCGACCTTCGCGGTGCTGTTCGAGGGCCTGGGCGCGACGCTGCCGCTGCCGACCCGGATCACGATCGCCGCCAGCCGCTTCCTGGGCCGCTACATGCCGCTCATCGTCCTGGGGCTGGGCGCGCTCGGGTTCTTCCTGCACCGCTACAACAAGACCTACAAGGGCCGCCGGCAGCTCGACACGGTCCTCCTCAAGATGCCGGTGCTGGGCGACCTGCTCCGGAAGATCGCGGTGGCGCGCTTCTGCCGCACGCTGGGCACGCTGATCCAGTCGGGCGTGCCGATCCTCGAGGGCCTGGAGATCACCGCGCGCACGGCCGGCAACTCGATCGTCGAGGACGCCATCATGGCCACCCGCAGGAGCATCGAGCAGGGGAAGACGATCGCCGGCCCGCTCGAGGAGACGGGCGTCTTCCCGTCGATGGTGGTCCAGATGATCAGCGTCGGCGAGCAGACGGGGGCCCTCGACGCCATGCTGTCCAAGATCGCCGACTTCTACGAGGACGAGGTCGATGAGGCCGTCGAGAACCTGATGGCGCTCCTCGAGCCCATCATGATCCTGTTCCTCGGGATCATGATCGGCGGCATCGTCATCTCCATGTATATGCCGATGTTCTCCCTGATCGGGAAGATCAACTAGGCGCATGGATGGCGCGACAGGAGCGGGAGCTTCGCCGCCAGCTCGACTGGCTGATGACCTTCAGGGTGGTGATCATCACGACCCTGCTGGTCTGCACCTTCGTCATCGAGCTCCTGTACCGGCCGCTGCTGTCGCTGAAGCCGTTCTACCTTCTGGCCGTCGCCACCTACCTCCTGACCATCGGCTACGCCTCTCTGCGGAGCCTGGGCCTGGGGCCCCAGGTCTACGCCCAGCTCGTCGGCGACCTGGCCATCGTGACGGGGTTCGTCTTCCTGACGGGCGGCACCGAGAGCCCCTTCTCGTTCCTCTACTTATTGACCATCATCGTCGGGAGCATCCTCCTGGTGCGGCGGGGCGGGTTCGCGGTGGCGGTCTGCTCCTGGCTCATGTACGCCGCCATGGTCCTGCTCATCCAGCGCGGCTGGCTGCCCTCCTACCCGGAGGGCGCCTTCCGGGCCGGCGAGGTGGCCACGGTGCGCCTGCTCTACTCCCTGGTGGCGCACATGGTCTCCTTCCTGGCCGTGGCCTACCTGGCCTCCTACCTGACGGAGAACCTGCGCCGCGCCGGCCGCGAGCTGGAGATGCGGCGCGACGACCTGGCGCAACTGCGGGACTACAACGACAACGTCATCGACAGCATGAACTCGGGGCTGCTGACGACGGACCCGGAGGGACAGATCATCTTCGCCAACCGCGGGGCGGTGGAGATCACCGGGCTTTCCGCGCGGGGCCTGGCGCGGCGCGGCATCGCGGAGGTGCTGGGGCAGGAGCGCCCCTTCCTCTGGAAGATCCGCAGCGCCCTCGAGAAGGAGGCCCGCTACCGGTTCGGGATCGACCACACGGATAGCCGGGGCCGGCAGCTGTTCCTGGGGTTCACCGTCTCGGTGCTCAAGGACCGCCACGGGGCCCCGCTCGGGCTGATCTTCATCTTCCAGGACCTCACGGAGATCCGCGCCCTGGAGGAGGAGGTGGCCCTGAAGAAGCGCATGGCGGCGCTGGGCGAGATGGCGGCCGGGGTGGCCCACGAGCTGCGCAACCCCCTGGCCTCGATCAGCGGCTCGGTGCAGGTCCTGAAGCGCGACCTGAAACCGCAGGGCGAGGCGGCCGACCTGATGGACATCGTGATCAAGGAGTCCAAGCGTCTGGACCAGATCATCCGGGACTTCCTGCTGTTCGCCAAGCCGGGGCGCTTCCAGCCGGAGGCGGCCGACCTCGCAGCCCTCCTGCGGGAGACGCTGAGCCTCCTGGAGAACAGCGAGGAGCGCAGCCCGCAGCACAGAGTCGCGACGGAGCTCCGCCCCGCGTCGATCCCGATCGTGGTGGATGTCAACCGCATGAAGCAGGTCTTCTGGAATCTCGCGAAGAACGCCATCAAGGCGATGCCGGACGGCGGCACGCTGTCGGTGAAGGCGACGGCGGGCGCGGACGGGCAGGTCGTCGTCACCTTCGCGGACACGGGGATCGGGATGTCGGAACAGGACATCGCCGCCAACTTCCAGCCCTTCCACGGATCGTTCTCGTCCGGGACCGGGCTGGGGCTGGCGATCGTCTACCGCATCATCGAGGAGCACGGCGGCCGCATCAAGATCAGGAGCCGCCCGGGCGCCGGGACGGAGGTCGCCCTCTATCTGAAAGGGCGCGCGGCCGCGGAGCCGTCCGGGGAGGAGAGGCTGTGGACCGCGTCCTGATCGTCGACGATGAGAAGGGGATGCGCGACCTGCTCTCGATCCTCCTCAAGAAGGAGGGGTACGCCGTCGCGGCCGCCGAATCGGCCGAGAAGGCCCGGGAGCACGTGGGCCGCGGCGATCTCGACCTGGTGATCTGCGACATCTCGATGCCCGGCGCATCCGGCCTGGAGGTCCTCAAGCAGAGCAAGGCATCCAACCCCGAGACGCCGGTCATCATGATCACGGCCTACGCCTCCACCGAGAGCGCCGTCGAGGCGCTCAAGCTGGGGGCCTACGACTACCTCATCAAGCCGTTCGACGTCGAGGAGATGAAGATCGTCGTCCGGAACGCCCTCGAGAAGCGGCGCCTCGAGCACGAGAACCGGGCGCTCAAGCGCGAGCTCAAGGAGAAGTTCCACGCGCAGGAGCTGGTCGGGGAGAGCCCCCGCATGGAGGAGGTCATGGCCCTGGTGGCCAAAATCGCGCCGACCAACAGCACGGTGCTGATCTCGGGGGAATCGGGCACCGGGAAGGAGCTGGTGGCCCGCGCCATCCATGCCGGCAGCCCGCGCCAGAGCCGGCCCTTCGTGTCGATCAATTGCGGCGCCCTGCCGGACGAGCTCCTGGAGTCCGAGCTCTTCGGTCACACGCGCGGGTCGTTCACGGGCGCCCTGACCGCCAAGAAGGGCCTCTTCGAGGTGGCGGACGGCGGGACCATCTTCCTCGACGAGATCGGGGACACGAGCCCCGCGATGCAGATCAAGCTGCTGCGCGTGCTCCAGGAGCGCCGCATCCGCCGCGTCGGGGGCACCGAGGAGGCGGAGGTCAACGTCCGGGTGCTGGCCGCGACCAACCAGGACCTGGAACAGATGGTCCGCGACAGGCGCTTCCGGGAGGACCTGTACTACCGGATCAACGTCATCCAGATCCGCATGCCGGCGCTGCGGGAGAAGCCGGAGGACATCCCGCGCCTCGCGCTGCACTTCCTGGTGAAGTACAGCCGGGTCATGGGAAAGAAGATCGCGCGGATCAGCGAGGAGGCCATGCGGCGCCTTGAGGAGCACGCCTGGCCGGGGAACGTGCGGGAGCTGGAGAACGTCATCGAGCGCGCCGTGGCCCTGGAGAACTCCGACGCCGTCACGACGGAGAGCCTGTCCCGCGAGGTGCGCAGCGGCGCGCGCCCCTCCCCGGAGTTCCCGGTGAGCCTGTCGGACGGCGGAATCGATCTCGAGACGCAGCTCGAGCGCCTGCGCCAGCACTTCATGGAGGAGGCGATGCGACGCGCCCACGGCGTGCAGACGAAGGCCGCCGAGCTCCTGGGGATGAGCTTCCGCTCCTTCCGCTACTTCGCGAAGAAGTACAACCTCCTCGACCCACGCAGAGAACCCCGGGCCGGCGTGGGGTAGGTGATAGTGCGCGCGCGGGCAATCGGGGCGGAAGGGCGGGAGCGGACCGGCGCCGCGGTCGCGGTGGTCTCTCCGCGGCTCATCGCGGCGCTCCCGGCGATCCTGCTGCTGATCCTCCTGGCCTTCGCCTTCCGCGGCGCGCTCGCCGGCCGGTTGTTCTACCTCCGCGACGTGTCGCAGAACCACTACCCCGTCCGGCACTTCGTCACCGAGCGTCTGCGCGCCGGCGCCCTGCCTCTGTGGGACCCCTACCACGGCGGCGGGACGCCGCTCCTCGCCGATCCGAACAATCTGGTCCTGCACCCGATCAGCGCGCTCTTCCTGATCCTGCCGTTCGACGCGGCCTACACCGCCTCGATCGTCCTGCAGTTCGCGCTCCTGGCCCTGGGAGGATATCTCCTCGCCCGGGCGAGCGGCGCCCGGCCGGAAGGGGCGGCCATGGCGGCCGCGATCGTGTCCCTCTCCGGACCCGCCGCCTCGCTCGCGAGCCTGCAGAACATCCTGTGCGGGGCGGCCTGGGTGCCGATCGGGCTCTGGGCTCTCCTGCGCGGAGGGGAGTCGGGACAGGGAAGGTTCCTGGCGCTGGGCGCCCTCTGCTTCGGCGTCGTCCTCGCGGCGGCGGAGCCGGCCTCGATCGTGTCGTTCGCGCTGCTGGCGCCGATCCTGGGCCTCACGGGGGATCGATCGCCGTCCCCTTCCCGGGGCCGGGTGGCGTGGAGGATCGGCGCGGTGCTTCTCGTCGGCCTCCTGATCGCCGGCGCGCAGGTCCTGCCGGCGGGCGATCTCCTCGCCCGGGCGGCGCGCGGCGCCGGGTTCACAGCCCCGGAGGCCTGGAAATGGTCGCTCCGCCCGGCCCGCCTCCTGGAGGCGATCGTCCCGCGCCTCCTGGGGGATCCGACACGCATGTCCCCCGGATCCTGGTGGGGCCGGTGGATGTTCGAGGGCGGATACCCCTTCCTGCTCTCCCTCTACGTGGGCGCGATCCCGTGCCTGCTCGCCGCCGCGGGCCTGTTGCGATCGGGCGCGGACGCGGCGCGGCGCCGCGCCCTGGCCGCCGCGGGCGGCCTGGGGCTGCTGCTCGCCCTCGGGCAGCACAGCGCCCTGTACCGCCTGCTGCTCGAATCGGCCCCGGCGCTGCGCCAGATCCGCTACCCGGAGCGCTTCGTCCTCATCGCCCTGGTGCCCCTGGCGCTTCTGGCCGCGAGGGGGCTCGATCTCCTGCTGGACGCGCCGCGCGCCCGGCGCCTCCTCGGGGGGTGCGTCGCGGCGGCGGGCGCGGCCTTCGCCGGCGTCACGGTGATCGCCGCGGCGCCGGGCGCCGTCGATCGGTTCCTCCAGGCCGGGGCGGCGGTCCCCCCCGCGCTCCTGAACTCCGAGGTTGCCGCATCGGTGAGGGGGGCGCTCCTGCAGTCCTCCCTCTGGACGTTCTTCGAGGCGGCCGCCCTCGCCCGGTGCGCCGCGGCTGCGGCGCGCCCGCGCCGGGGGTCGGCCGCCCGCGCGGCGGCCTGGGCCATCGGGGCGGCTTCGGGGCTGTCGAG
>JACQNT010000197.1 GCA_016202915.1 Acidobacteriota bacterium | reverse complement strand
GCCTTGATCTGCGCGTTGCCTCCGACCCGGCTGACTGACAGCCCGACGTTCACCGCCGGGCGGATGCCGGAGTAGAAGAGATCCCCTTCGAGGTAAATCTGGCCGTCGGTGATCGAGATCACGTTCGTCGGGATGTAGGCGGAGACGTCCCCGGCCTGCGTCTCGATGACCGGCAGCGCCGTGAGGGACCCCCCGCCCAGCGCGTCGCTCAGCTTGGCGGCCCGCTCCAGGAGGCGCGAGTGCAGGTAGAAGACGTCACCCGGGTAGGCCTCCCGGCCGGGGGGACGGCGCAGGAGGAGCGAGATCTCGCGGTAGGCCGCGGCGTGCTTGCTGAGGTCGTCGTAGATCAGGAGCGAGTGCCGGCCGCGGTCGCGGAAGAACTCCCCCATGGCGCAGCCGGCGTAGGGGGCGATGTACTGCAGGGTGGCTGGCTCGGACGCCGAGGCGCTGACCACGATCGTGTAGGCCATCGCGCCGGCCTCCTGGAGGTTCTTGACCACCTGGGCGATCGTCGAGCGCTTCTGGCCGATGGCGACGTCGATGCAGATGACCCCCGAGTCCTTCTGGTTGAGAATGGTGTCGATGGCGATCGCCGTCTTGCCGGTCTGCCGGTCGCCGATGATCAGCTCGCGCTGGCCGCGGCCGATCGGGATCATCCCGTCGATCGCCTTGATCCCCGTCTGCAGCGGCTCCTTCACCGGCTGCCGATCCACCACTCCTGGGGCGATTCGCTCCAGGGAGCCCGTCTGCTCCGTCGCGATCGGGCCCCGGCCGTCCTGCGGCTGGCCCAGCGGGTTCACCACGCGCCCGATGAGGGCGTCGCCCACGGGGACCTCCATGATCCGCCCCGTGCGCCGCACGGTGTCCCCTTCCTTGATCTTGATGAACTCTCCCAGGAGCACCGCCCCGACCGACTCCTCCTCCAGGTTCAGAGCCATCCCGTACACGCCGTGCGGGAGCTGCAGGAGCTCTCCGGCCATGCAGTTCTCCAGGCCGTAGATCCTGGCGATGCCGTCGCCCACCGAGATGACGCTCCCCTCCTCGGTGACGTCCACGCCTCCCTTGAACCCCTCGATCTGCTGCCTCAGGACGCTGGTGATTTCGTCCGCCTTGATCTCCGCCATGCGATCTCCTTCGACTTCCTGCCCTACCGCGCCTGCGCCAGGCGCTCGCGCAGGAGCGCGAGCTGGCGGCTCAGGGTGCCGTCGTAAACCTTCGAGCCGATCCGCGTGCGCGCCCCACCCAGGACGGCGGGATCGACGCGCAGTTTGACCTCGACCTTCCGGCCCGTCATCTTCTCGAGCGCTTCGCGGAGCCGCTTCACCTGGGAGGACGACAGCGGCACCGCCGTCGTCGTCTCCACGGACAGGACGCCGAGCCTGTCGTTCTTGATCGCTTCGAAGGCCTGCGCGATGGCGGCCAGGGCGCCCAGGCGGCGGTTCCGGACCAGAAGTTGAAGGAAGCTGCGCGTCAGGTCGTGCATCTTTCCCCGTCGCGCCAGGGTCTCGATCGTCGCCTGCTTCTCCCGCTCCCCGATGGAGGGATCGGCGAAGAACCGCGTCAACCGGGCGTCCCCCCGCAGCGCCTCCGACGCCAGCCCGACATCGGCCGCGATCTTCTCGAGGGCGGCCTGGCCCCTGCCGCCGGCCGCATCGCCGGCCGCGTCGGCCAGGGCCAGGGCGTACCGTCTGGCCACGGCGATCGGCTTCACGCTTGCTCTCCCGACTGGAAGGGCCGGCGGCGCGGACCGGGCGCCCGCCGGGAAGGCATCAAAAAGCCCCGCGCCCGCCTCGGGATCCGGCGCCGCCGGGGCTCATCAAGATCGATCTCCCCTCGAGTGGAACAGGGAGGCGCAAAATAGCACACGGCGCGCCGGAGTGTCAAACGCCGCAAGGGGTTCGGCGCAAGGGGTCCACGGCTAGCGCTCCGGCGGGCGGCGGCTCCGCTGGGCGTGGTATCCTTCCCGCCGGGTGTCGCCCACCCCATCATCGCCACGATCTATGAGGTCGGCAGGATTTGGTCCGGGATCAGGTCTCGGGAAGAGCGGAAAGAAGCGCTTCGACGGCCTTCTGCAGCTCCGGGATCCTCTGCTCCACGACGTCCCAGACGAGGCGGTGGTCTACCCCGAAGTGCAGGAAGGCCGCCTTCCCGCCCTTCGTGTAGGCGATGACCTGCTGGATGGCATCGCGCATATGCAGGAGGCAGAGGCGGTCCCTGCTCACAGCGGGACGGCCTCCGCGAGGATGCGGCTGCGAAGGTACTGGCTCAGTCCCCCTTCGCTGACGACATCCACCCGGCGCCCCAGAAGCTCTTCGAGATCCTGCCAGAGCCCCACCAGGTCGAGCAGACTCCGCCCCTGCTC
>JACQNT010000196.1 GCA_016202915.1 Acidobacteriota bacterium | reverse complement strand
CGCCAGCGCGGCCTTCCGGGCCACGCGCTGGGAGCGGACGGGGCGGATCATCCGGTGAAACTTCCCTGCCGCGGGGCCGGGGCGCTTCCAGGCGCCCCGGCGCGACCCATTGCCGGGGCGATCCCGATCACGGATTCGTAAGCCTCCTTCTTGACGCCTCTCCCGGCGGTTCCTATATTTGCAGCGCCATGCGAAGAACGCGCACCGAGCGGGGCGAGGGACGCTTCGGGACCCTCGTCGGGATCGTCGTCCTGGCCCTCACGGTCTACCTGGGCGTGAAGATCGTCCCGGTGTTGATCAACGGCTACACCTTCCGCGACTTCCTCGAGGAAGAGGCCCGGTTCGCCGCGCTGCGCAAGCGCGACGAGGAGGTCAAGAACCGCGTGCTGCGCAAAGCCCAGGACCTCGATCTGCCGGTCGGCGCGAAGGACATCCTGATCACCCGGAGCACCACCCACTTCGACATCAAGGTCAAATACATCGTCCCGATCGAGACCCCGGTGTACACATACAACTGGGCTTTCGACGAGGCGATCCGCTCTCCGCTGTTCTAGCCTGTCCTGGCGCCAGGATTGGGGCCCCCTCAGCCCGCAGATCCCGGCCTGAGCGATGCCCTGTCCGCCAACACGCTCGTCGGGCATTTTCACTCGCGATAGGGATGGCCCCGCTCGTACACTCCGCGCCGCCCCTCGATCGCCTTGGCCAGATCGGCCTGCCCCGAGGCCAGGGCGAGGCGCCGCGCCGCGCCGGCCTCGCGGGCGGCTTCCGCCGTCCGGCCGGTCTCGGCGAGGGCGGCCGCCAGGGCGTCGAGGACGCGCGGGTCCCGGCGCGCGGTGAGCCGCGCGGCGCGCTCCGCCAGAGTCAGCGCCCGCCGGCCGTCCCGGACCGTGTCCCGAGCGCTGGTCGCCAGGATCCAGGCAAGTCGCGACAGGATCCCCACGTGCCGCGGGTTCCGCGATTCACCCTCCCGGAGCGTCTCGACCGCCTCCTCCACACCGGACCGGGCCAGGAGCACCCGGGCCAGGTTGCTGGCGGCCTCGGCATGGGCCGGGTTGATCCGCAGCGCCTCCCGGAGCTCGGCCTCCGCCTGCTCCGCCCGGCCGATCCGGAACAGGACGGCCCCGAGGTTGCTGTGCGCCTCCGCGTTGTCGGCGCGCAGGGCGATCGCCGTCCGGTACCGCTCCAGCGCCTCCGGGAGGCGGCCGGACTGGACCAGGACGTTCCCGGCGTTGGTGTGCGCCTCGGAGTAGCCGGGCCAGGCGGCGAGCGCCGCGTCGTAGCGCGCCAAGGCCTCCTCGGGGCGCCCGGCGCGGCCCAGGGCGTTCCCCAGGCTGAGAAGGATCCGCGGGTTCCGGGAATCGAGCGACGCCGCCCGCTCGAGATGCCTCACCGCCTCCCGGAGGCGGCCACCAGACAGGAGGCTGAGCCCCAGCTGGAAGTATGGCTCGGGCGTCATCGGCCTCAGGGCAGCCACCGCCTTCTCCAGGAGCCTCTCACCGGTCCTCCGGTCGACATCGTCCATCAGGCTGGCGACCCCCAGGTAGAGGTCCTTCTCGTTCCCGGGGGGGACGTCCTCGGGGGCGCAGAACGCGATCGGTCCCCGGTAGGCCTCCGCCGCCTCGCGCCGCGGGGCGAGGCGCGCCTCGCGGGGAGGATGGCGCCGGCGGATGAGATGGTCGGTCATCGTCACGAGGACCACGTCGTCGGTGCGGCGCTTCGGCATGTGGCAGTCCGTGCACCCCTCGCCGGTGCCCCGCGCGGCCGCCTCGTGCCCCGGGCCGCACTCCTCCCGCTCGTGGCAGGAGAGACACTTCGACATGAAGAACTCACCGGGTCTCTCGGGCCGCCGGTGCGGGTCGTGGCAGGTTGTGCAGGTCATCCGGCCGGCGCTCTGCCGGAAACAGGCCGCCTGGCGCAGCCGGTAGGCCTGATGGGCGATTTCGAACCGGTCCGCGGGCGCCGCCCCCGGCGGGAAGGCAACCCCTGGCCGGAAGTCGAAGTGGCGCCTGTAGGCCGCCAGGTCCTCCCCGGGCCGGAACGAGAAGACACCGCGACCGAAGGCGACCAGGGCCTCCCAGGCGCCGGCGCTGGTTGCCTCGAGGTGGCACTGCATGCAGATGTCCATCTGGCGCGCGGGCGGCAGCCGCGCGGGGTTGACGACCGACCCCCGGACCTCCTCCAGCGTCGCCTCCGGACGCCGCGCCAGGTCCACGTGGCGCCGCCCGGGGCCGTGGCAGCGCTGGCAGTCGATCCCGGAGGGAAGCTCGCGGGGATAGAGCGCCACGGAGATCGCCGAGTCGGCCCCCCGGGGCACGTCCGGATAGGCGTTGTGGCAGAAGAGGCAGCGATAGGTCACCGGGCGGAAGAAGTCGGGCTGGTCCCTTCTGTCGTACCCCGGGCTCATCCCCCAGCGCCCCTCCTGGGGATACCACGACACCGGCAACTGGGTCAGCTCCCCGTTCGCGTCCAAGTGCAGGTAGGTGCGCGTGTGGCGTCCCGACCCGATGATGAACGTGACCTCCCGGTCGAAGACGCGCTTCCTGCGCCCCGCCGAGTACCGTTCGTAGCGCCTCTGGAAGAAGCGCCCTCCTTCGCGGCGCATCTCGTAGGTGTAGCCGGAGGCCTCGTGGTGCAGGGTGCTGGCGCGCGTGTAGTCCTCGATGACCGTCCCGGGAGACGGGCGGCTGAAGGACTGGGCCATCGCCACGGACCGGTAGCTGTCCGCGATCGCCGCGTGGCACTGGCGGCACACCTCGGGGCCGGCGTACCCCTCCGTCACCCTGGGGGCCGCGCTCTGCGGCCCGCCCTCCGTCCCGGCCCGCGGTACTGCCGGGGCCCCGACGGGTGCCGGCGGAGCCTCCGCCGTCCGGCCCTCACGGGACCCCTTCCCTCCCGCGGGCGGCCCGCCACCCGAGCAGGCCGTCGCGAGCGTGAGAAGGGTCAAGAAAAGGGCCCGCGCGGGCCACCGGGCGCCCCGCCTCCTCCCTCCGGGCGCGTTCAGTGGGTCTCCTCGTGTCCGCGGGCGGCACGCGGCAGCCGTTCGCCCGTCTCCCGGTCGTACTCGTCGGGGCGGCGGTCGGCCGGCTCGCGGTCTCCCGTTTCACGCTGCCAGCGCGCGAGCGTCGCGCGCAGCGTCGCCAGCGTCCCGGCGTGCGACGGATCGCCGGCCAGGTTGTTCAGCTCGTGCGGGTCCGCCTCGATGTCGTACAGCTCCTCCGCCGGCCGCGGCCTGACGAAGCAATCCTTTTGCTCGGGCCGCAGTGCCCCCCGGTCGCGCAGCCGGCGCATCGCCTGGAACGTGAGGGTGCGCACGGTGTCAGCCGGCGGGGTGTTCGGCAGGTCGGGATAGAAGTTGCGGATGTACTTGTAACGCGTGGTCCGCACGGCGCGCTTGCGGGCCGCGAAGTCGTGCCAGTTCTGCTCGGCGTACACCTCGTCCCGGATGTTCGCCGCCGGATCGGCCAGGAGCGCCGCGAAGCTCCGTCCTTGCATCGTCGCCGGCGGCTTCAGGCCCGCCAGGTGGAGGATCGTCGGCGCGAGGTCCACCGCGCTCACCAGGCCGGCGCACGAGGCGCCGACCCTCGCCCTCCCCGGAAAGCGCACGATCCAGGCGGTCTTGATGCCGCTGTCGTACACCGTCACCTTGCAGCGCGGGAAGGGCCGGCCGTTGTCGCTGAGGAACAGGACGAAGGTGTTTCCCGAGGCGCCCTGCTCCTCGAGCTCCGCCAGGACCCGGCCGGCGTAGTCGTCCAGCCGGGTGATCTCACCGTAGTACAGCGCGAGGTCCTTGCGAACCTCCGGAAGGTCGGGCAGGAAGGGAGGCACGACGACATCGGCCGGCGCGTAGGGGGGGTAGTTCTTGAGCCTCTCGTAGGGCCGGTGCGCGTCGTTCGCGGCCAGCCAGAGGAAGAACGGCCTGTCCTTCGGGCGCTCCCTGAGCGTCTCGACCCAGTTCTCGCAGCCGCTCAGGCCCCCGATCGCGCGCTTCACCCTGTCGAACCGCCTGACGGCGTCGTCGCCCAGGTGCCACTTGCCCGAGCTGGCGGTGTAGTAGCCGGCCCGCCTGAGCCTCTCCAGGAACGTAACCTGAAGCCGAGGCAGGGGGTCGTGCGCCTCGGGGGCCCCGGTGGCGTGCGGGTAGCGGCCCGTGAGGATGCTGCACCTACTGGGGCTGCAGGTGCTGCACGTCAGGAAGGCGCGGTCGAAGCGCACCCCTCCCCGCGCCAGCCGGTCGATGTTTGGCGTGCGGATCGCCGGGTGGCCGTACGCGCCGATGTCGTCCCAGCCGACGTCGTCGGCGATGAGGAGGATGAAGTTCGGCCGATCCTCCCGGGCCGGCTCGCCGCCGCGGGCGCCGCCGCCCGACAGCGCCGCTCCCGCGACGCCCAGCGCGACGGCGGCGATCAGCCGCCCCGGGAGGCGGCGGGACGCTCGGAACATGGCCGTGAGCCCTCGTCAGGGCCGGAGTATAGCGCAGCGGGTCGCGCCGGACGGCGGACGGCCGCGCACCGGGGTCTCAGCGGGGGAGCGTCCCCAGTCGCTCGAGGACCGCCAGGGCCCCCCGGCTGCCGGAGTCGATCCGGAGCGCCCGGCGCGCCTCGCGATCGGCCATCTCGGGGAGGTCCGATTCGAGGTAGAGCGCCGCCAAGCGGGCATGCGCGTCGGCGTCGCCGCTGATGTCGTACACCAGGTACGAGTAGCCGGGCATGGCAGCGACCGGGCGGCCCTTGAGCCAGTCGTACAGGGTGCCGCTGCCAAGATGGACGAAATGCAGGGCCATGGCGCTCACCGCGAGCATCTCGCGCGGCAGGCCGTCCGGGACCAGGTCCGACCGCTGCCTGGCGTTCTCGAGGTTCCCGATCCCCGGGACGTACTGGTACCGGACCCCGTAGTACCAGGGATCCGAGTTGCTGGAAAAGGCGCAGTAGATCGCGGGCAGATTCTGGGCAATCATGTAGCGGCGCAGGGCCTTGGACGACTGCCCCCAGTCGAGATTCGAATCCAGGAGGTACAGGTGGCCGTTCCTGGGCCCCCCCACGAACTGGTTGAAGTAGGCCAGGTTGTGAGGCGCGATCGAGGCCGCCTCGAAGGCGTTCCACGCCAGGCAGAATAGGACCGCTGCCCGCAGCAGTGCGCTTCGTTTTCCCGGGATGCCGGCCGGCGGGGACGAGGCGATCCGCCCCGCTGCCAGGTAGAGGAAGGGGTAGATCGGCAAGATGTGCCGCAGGCCGATGTTGACCTTCCAGAGGCAGGTGATCCCGATCACCATCAGGACGGGGATCCAGAGAAACATCTCGTCTTTCAGCCTCAGCCTGTTGCCGCGAAGGACTGCCAGCATCGACAGGGCGACGATGACCAGCGTCCCGATCGGGGTTTTCACCAGGTAGGCGAACAGGAAGTAGTACCACCACCCCGTGGCCGAATAGTGGCCCATCAGGTAGGCGGTATATCCCGATGCCGACAGCTGGATTCCACGATCCATTCCTGCGAGGTAGGCCGGCAGGCCGCGAACTCCATAGCTGAGGGCCACCACGAGGAACGCGACAATTCCCACCAGGACCGCCGCCAGGGCCAGGGAGGCAAGCCGGCGCGACGCGGGCCGATCTCCCGTAACCGGGGTCGAGCGGTCCGACCAGGGGCGGACAGGGATCGGCGTCCCCACCACGACCAGAACGGCTCCCAGGAGGCCCAAGATCGGCAGGAGCCAGAAGGAGGTGAATTTCGAGGCCAAGGCGGCGCCGAGCGCCAGCCCGGTGAACACCAGCCTCCATGGCGAAGGCCGCTCGGACCAGCACCAGAAGGCATAGACAGAGAGGAACATGAAGAGGGTCGCCCCCAGGTCGGTCATCACCAGGCAGGAGTGGGCCACGATGTTCGGATCGAGGACGTACAGGGCGAGCCCAAGGAGAGCGGCCCGTGCCCCGAAGAGTCTTCGTCCCCATCTAAAGACGATCCACCCGAGAAGTAGCGAAAGCCCCAGGATCGGCAGCCGCGCCAGCAGCAGGATCGTGCCGTTCGGAATCCGGTTCTCGTGCACGAAGATCCGCCCGAGCTTGAACGCGCCGGGTCGATCACCGGACGATGACGAGGGAACCTCAAGATCAGCAAGGAGGAGGGGGAAAGCCGCTATCTCCTTGATCAGCGGAGGTTCATCACGGTACATCCGGAAGGTGCCGGTGCTGAGGTAGGAGTATCCAGCCAGGAGATGGGCCGCTTCGTCGCTCGTCTGCGATGACTCGCCGATGAAGTGGAGCCCCTGCGCCAGGAGGACGCCCAGCAGGATGATCGCGGCGAGGGCGCCGCCCCGCGCCTCCGGCCGCTCCTCGCGCCCCGCGTCGCCTCGCGCCGCTCCGGCGACGGTGGGT
>JACQNT010000199.1 GCA_016202915.1 Acidobacteriota bacterium | reverse complement strand
GTTCGGCCTGGAGCACATCAAGGACGTGAAGATGCTCCCGCCCATCTACCAGGAGGGCCGCGACTTCACCGTGGAGCAATCCGACGTCTCCGGCACGGTGAAGGTCGTCATCCTCGACTCAGAACTCTTCAAGGGGAAGGAAGTCCTCCTGGCTGTCGGCGGGTAGAACGCCCGACCCCCGGCCGGCGCGGGCCCTTCCCCCCGGGCCCGCGCCTGCCGACGCCACCGTCGCCGATCCAGCCCGGCCTCACCAGAGAGTGAACACCAGGAGCTCCAGGACGATCGCCTGGAGGCCCGCCAGAACGACCGCCCAGCGCGGCCGGAAGAAGGGCGAGGAGCATGACGGCAGGAGCGCCGCCGGCACGAGGAAGAGGAGGACCCGCTCGGTCTCCATCAGATAGATCCCTCCGAAGCAGGCGGCGAAGAGCGTGAGCAGGAACGCCCCTCCGAAAATCTTCTCCAGGCGGCCCGATCCGGAGAAGGGCGACAGCCACCAGGATCCGACGATCGCCGGCCCGAGGTAGATCAGGAACGCGAGGAGGTTGCCAAGCGAGGAGTAAAGCCAGACCTGGAAGCCTCCGAGTGAGTGCCCCACGATCCGGCTCATCAGGGCCGCGTTGAGCCGTCTGGCGCTGACGAAGCACTCCCAGGCGTCGAACCCCGCGAACAGATAGAGGCCGAAAAACGGCAGGAGGAAGAAGGCCAGGACCTGGAGCAGGTGGCCCAGGCAGGCGGCCGGCCGCCTCAGGCGGTCGAAGACCAGCAGGCAGGCGCAGAAGAGTCCGACGAACAACGTCGAGTACGTCAGCATCATCCCCGCGAAGAGAAAGAGGCCGAGCGCCAGCCTGGAGGCCCAGTGCGGCTTCCGCAACTCCAGAACGGCGACCGTAAGGATCGTCGCCGCGACCACGGCGAAGACCGCATCCAGGGAGACCGCCCCGAAGCTGACGCCGCCGGGTGCCGTCGCCGCCAGCATGGCGCACGCCCGGCCATCCTCCCCCCTCCCGCGCAGCAGGCTCCCGAGGCAGTAGGCCGGAATGACGATGAGGCTCGCCACCAGGGTGAGCAATGAGCCTATCGCGAGGACATGGTCGCCGATCCATCTGTTGATGACAAAGTGCATCAGCGCGAACCCGGGAGGCTTCGTCCGGCCGTGGAGGCTCAGGCGCGGCTGCAGACGGGTGTAGTCACGCAGGAAATCGGCCGGGGATGCGATGCGGGCGACATCGTAGATGACGTCCTCCCCCGGATAGGTCAGGAACTCCCTGCCTGGAAGGCTGGCCGTCCTGGCCGCGTGCACCGAGAAGCGCAGCCCCGCCGAGAAGACGACCGCGAGGCACAGGAAGAGGATCTCCTTCCTCTCGGACAGCCCGCGCCAGATCAAGACGCCGGCGGCGAGGATCAGCAGGGGGAGGAAAGCCAGGTACGTGGAGCGCGGCAGGAAGAACCCGTAGACCGGCGCCAGGGGAGGCATTTCCTGGAACGGGGTCAGGATGAACGTCGGGCTTTTCCAGGCGTAGAAGGCCCGCCAGCCGATCGCCAGCAGCAGGCCGCTGACGACGAATCCCATGAAGTAAGGGGGGAACCGCCGGGTCCACCCGACCCACCTGGCCAACACGGCCTGCCCGGCTAAGGGCGCATCGCGCCCCCCCTGCTCGCTATCGCTTCGCATCGGTCAATCCCGCCGGTCAGCGGCGCGGCATCCCCACCCGCCGGAGATGCGTCCCGGAGTGCGGGTCATTATATTGCCTGCCTGGATTTGACTCGCGAGCCCGGATTGAGGCATAGTCACGCCCCCCGAAGGGACCGGAAAGACGCGCCGTTGTTGAAGATCCGGGCAGGCGACCGCTAAGCCGGAGGGCCGCAACGGGATGCCGCACACCTCGATCGACCCCGGCCGGGCGACCCACGGGGGCGCCCTCACTGAGGGACGCGATTTTCCTCTCGGCCTCCCGGGTTTCTGCTACTCGGATCTCCACGACGCGCGACGCCTCGCCGATCTCCACCAGGAATTTGACCGGGCGCTCCTGGCGGCGGACCCGGACCTGCACACTTCATTCGTGTCTTACCGGCGCGACCCCGGGTCGCTCGGGCCGGTGGAGACTTCCGACCTCCTGATCCGGATCGCCGGACATGTGGGCCGCTTCATCGCCCGCCTGTTCCGGATCGAGGAGAACATGCGACGCGCCGCCGAAGAGGCACGCGCCCAGGAACCGATCTTCACCTTCAAGCGCGATTTCCTTCAGAGGCGGGCCTTCAGGAAGTTCCGGCCGGGACAGCGGCCGGCGGAGGAATTCGCGATTCTCGACGGGCGCGTCAGGGCGCTCTTCCGGCACGTCTTCCAGGAGATCGACCTCGCCGCGGACCCGGAACTGGCCACGGCACGCCTGGTGGTCGATCTGATGGCCCTGGAGGGAGACCTGGCCGCCGTGGTCCGGCTGAAGCGCGCCTCCGAGGTCTCCCCGGCCTCCGCCCGCCGCATGGCCGCAATCCGGGCGCGTCTCCAGGCGCGTCCGGATCTCCTGCCGGGGCCGCGGGCGGACGGCGTCGAGGGCGATCTCGACATCGTCGAGCGGATCCTGTCTCTTCTCGAGGACTGGTCGTTCGCCCGCTTCCACGACCCGGCCGGGCGCGCCGAAGTGCGGTCCTGGGTCTCTTACCGCTTCCCCGAGGACCTCGATTACGGCAGGCTCGTGGAGATCGACCGCTTCAACGCCGACATGCCGGAGATGCTCCGCGGCCCTTCCGCACGGCGCCGCCGGCGCGACGGCTTCAAGCTGACCGACCCGCGGATGACCCCGCGGCAGGTCCTGGACGAGGCGCACTACTGCGTCCTCTGCCACGAGAGGGACAAGGACTCCTGCTCGAAGGGCCTCAGGGCGAAGGAGGGCGCCTTCAGGCGGAACCCGCTCGGCATCGTCCTGAAAGGCTGCCCCCTGGACGAGAAGATCTCCGAGATGCATCTTTTGCAGCGCCAGGGCGACTCGCTGGCGGCGCTGGCGATCGTCTGCCTCGACAACCCGATGTGCCCCGGCACCGGCCACCGGATCTGCAACGATTGCATGAAGGGATGCATCTTCCAGAAGCAGGAGCCGGTCAACATCCCGCAGATCGAGACGGGCATCCTGACCGACGTCCTCTCCTTCCCCTACGGCTTCGAGATCTGGAGCCTCCTGACGCGCTGGAACCCGCTGAACGTCAGGCGCCCGTACCCTCTGCCGTACAACGGCAGGAACGTGCTGGTGGTGGGCCTCGGACCGGCCGGGTACACCCTGGCGCACTTCCTGGTCAACGAGGGGTTCGGGGTGGTGGGGATCGACGGCCTGAAGATCGAGCCGCTCCCTGGGGACCTGACCGGCGCCGACGGCCTCCCGCCCCTTCCGGTGCAGGACGTGAGGGAGCTGACTCGCGACCTCGACGACCGGCCCCTCGCCGGGTTCGGCGGGGTCGCCGAGTACGGCATCACGGTCCGCTGGGACAAGAACTTCCTGACCCTGATCCACCTGTGCCTCGCCCGCCGCAGGAAGGCACGCTTCTACGGCGGCGTGCGGTTCGGCGGCACGCTGACGGCGGAGCAGGCCTGGGACCTCGGGTTCGACCACATCGCCATCGCGGCGGGAGCCGGCAAGCCGACGATCATCGACATGAAGAACAACCTCATCAACGGGATCCGCAAGGCCTCCGACTTCCTGATGGCGCTGCAGCTGACCGGCGCCTTCAAGCGCAACGCCCTCGCCAACCTCGAGGCGCGCGTGCCGGCCGTGGTCATCGGCGGCGGCCTGACGGCGATCGATTCGGCCACCGAGCTTCTGGCCTACTACCCCGCCCAGGTCGAGAAGGTCCTCGAACGCTACGAGGCGCTCGCGCGCGAGACCGGAGAAGATCGGATCCGGTCGATCTACACCCCGGAAGAGGGCGAGAGACTCCGCGAGTACCTGGCGCACGGGCGCGCCGTGCGCCAGGAGCGTGAGCGGGCGCGGCGCGCGGGGGAGGCCCCTGACTTCGCGTCGCTGGTCGAATCGTGGGGCGGCGTGTCGATCGTCTATCGCAAGTCCCTCGTCGACTCGCCCGCCTACCGCCTGAACCACGAGGAAGTGGTGAAGGCGCTCGAGGAGGGGATCCGGTTCGTCGAGTGCCTGGACCCCGAGGAGGCGGTGCCGGACCGGCACGGGAGCGTGCGCGCCGTCGTCTTCAGGAGGATGCGGCAGGAGGGCAGCCGCTGGGTGGACAGCGGCGAGCGGGTGCGTCTGCCGGCCCGGACCGTCCTGGTGGCCGCCGGCACGAGCCCCAACGTCACCTACGAGAGGGAACACGCCGGGTCGTTCGACCTGGACGAGCGGCGGCTGTTCTTCCGCTCGCATCGCGCCGAACGAGGGCCCGATGGCGCCCTCCGCCTGAGGACCGTGAAGCCGGAGGAAGAGACCGGATTCTTCACATCCTACAACCGGGATGGACGCCTCATCTCTTACTTCGGGGACAACCACCCCGAGTACGCCGGGAACGTCGTCAGGGCGATGGCCTCGGCCAGGGAGGGCTTCCGGCGCATCGCCGAGCTGTTCCCCGAAACGGCCGGCGGCCTCTATCCGGGCGATCAGCCGGCGCGCGACGCCCGGCTCCGCGATCTCTTCCGGACGCTGGACGACCGGCTCAGGGCCCGCGTCGTGGAGGTGAACCGCCTGACCCCGACGATCATCGAGGTCGTCGTCCGCGCCCCGCAAGCGGCGCGCAACTTCCGGCCGGGGCAGTTCTTCCGGTTGCAGAACTTCGAGGCGACCGCCCCCCGCCCGCTCGGGCACCCGCTCCTCATGGAGCCGCTGGCGCTCACCGGCGCCTGGGTCGATCGCGAGCGGGGCCTCCTGAGCCTCATCGCTATCGAGATCGGGGCGTCCTCGCGCCTCTGCGCGGTCCTGAAAGAGAACGAGGAGGTCGTCGTCATGGGACCCACGGGGGCGCCGACCGAGATCCCGCCTGGATCCACCCTCCTGCTGGCCGGAGGAGGGCTCGGCAACGCCGTCCTCTTCTCGATCGCCAGGGAGGCGAAGGAGCGCGGCTGCCGGGTCATCTACTTCGCCGGCTACAAGAAGCGCGAGGACCTCTTCAAGCGGGAGGAGATCGAGAAGGGATGCGACGTGGTGGTCTGGAGCGTCGATGCGGGAGAGCCGATCCCGCCGCGGCGGGCGCAGGATCGGACCTTCGTGGGGAACATCGTGCAGGCGATGGCCGCCTACGGGCGGGGTGACCTCGGGGAGGGACCCATCAGGCTCCAGGACGCGGACCGGGTGATCGCCATCGGCTCCGACCGGATGATGGCGGCGGTCGCCCGCGCCCGGCACGAGGTCCTCAAGCCCTTCCTGAAGCCGGACCACGTCGGCATCGCGTCGATCAACTCACCGATGCAGTGCATGATGAAGCAGGTCTGCGCCCAGTGCCTGCAGAAGCACGTCGATCCGGCCACCGGCCGCGAGTCGGGCGTCGTCTTCTCGTGCTTCAACCAGGACCAGCCGCTCGACTGCGTCGATTGGGCCCACCTGCGCCTGCGCCTGTCGCAGAACACCGTGCAGGAGAAGCTGGCCGGCCTGTGGCTCGATCACCTGCTGGCCCAGTCTCCCCTCACCGCCCGCTGAACAGGCCCGGTTCCCGGGCCGCCCGGCGCGCCAGGACGCTGTGGCGCCGGCCGTAGAAGACGTAGCTCGCCAGGCCGACCAGCAGCCAGGCGGCCAGCCGCCACTAGTTCTCCGCCGGCAGGGAGAATATCAGGAGGAGGCAGGAGGCCATGCCGAGGAGCGGTACCAGCGGGACGAACGGCGCCCTGAACGGCCTCTCGGCATGCGGCTGCGTGCGTCGAAGGAGTTCTACTTCAACGAGGCGAACGACAACGCCCTGGAGTGGATGAACTGGACGACCCTGATCCCGCTGACCGCGCTGTACGCCCGCTTCACCGGCGACACCGAGAAGCGCGTCCAGTACATCAACGTCGTGATCGACAAGGTGGACAACCACCGCAAGGCGGCCGAGGCCGTCAAGGCCCTCCTCTACCGCCGGCACGGCGGGGTGCAGGATTTCGAGGTCATGAACCGCGACGAGAGGCTCAGGCGCCAGGAGGAGCAGGGGCGCGTCTTCGACATCACCTTCCTGGTCACCGG
>JACQNT010000198.1 GCA_016202915.1 Acidobacteriota bacterium | reverse complement strand
CGAAAAGACATACCTAGACAACACAATCCTCCCAAAGCAGGGGATACACCACACGCGGGAAGATTAACTACAGAAGCTTCCCTCGCCGACTATACAGCGGCTGCGGCAGAAGCGCCGCAGGGCGGCGCGGAGGGATCCCCGGAAGGGGGCGGTCCCCGCCGTGGCGCGGGGCCGTCGCGAGTGAGTGGTCCGTCCCGCCGGTTTGCAGCGGGCGCAGGGAGCGAGCGCGAGGTGAGGCGCGCGCGTGCCCGCGCGGTTGCGCCGAACCGTGCCACGCGCCGCAGCGGGGACCGCCACCGATCGAGGAGATGCCTCGGGGGCGCGCGATTGACTCACCGTGGAGCGTGCGCTAGAGTACCCGCCCACCATGATCGGTCCCGACGATTCCCCGCAGCGAGCCGCTCCGGTCGAAAGAAGCCTGGCGCCGGCGCTCCTGATGATCGGAGCGCTCGGGATCGCCCTCGCCGGGTGCGGGAGCCGGGCGAGCGCAGGCGCCGCCGTCAGAGACCTCGTCGACAGGGAAGTCAAGGCGATCAACGCGAAGGACCTGAAGGCGCTGTCCGACATCTGGGCGCAGGACGACGCCATCCTCATGTTCGACGTGCCGCCCCCGGGGCGCTTCCAGGGGTGGGACCGGATCGGACGGCAGTGGAAGGATTTCTTCGAGCGGTTTTCCGATCTTCAGCTGGCGGTCGATTCCCTGCAGGTCGAGGCCGAGGGAGACCTCGCCTACGCGACCTATGACTGGGCGCTGGCCGGGACGATGGGGGGGTACGCGCTGAAGGACCGCGGCCAGGCCACGGCGATCTACCGCAAGCGAGAAGGCCGGTGGAGGCTGGTGCACGCGCACTACTCACCGGCGCCGCCCGCCGACACGGCCCCCGCCGGTCAGGCCCCCGCCGGCGCGCCCACCGCCGCCCCGGCCTCCTCCCCGCCGCCCCAGGGGTCGCGTTGAAGCCGGCGCCCGGCGTCGTCAAGGAGATATTGCCGAACGGTCTCACCGTCCTGGTGGCCGAAGACCACGCCTCCCCGGTCGTGGCCAGCAACCTCTGGGTCCGCGCCGGCTACTTCGACGAGGAGGATCACGAGGTCGGCATCTCCCACGTCATCGAGCACATGTTCTTCAAGGGCACGTCGGATCGGCCGCGGGCCGACCAGATCGCGACCGAGATCAAGGGGCTCGGCGGGGAGCTGAACGCCGGCACGTACTACGACTCCACCAACTACTACATCGTCCTGCCCTCGGAGAATTTCCGCAGGGGGCTGGAGGTCCAGGCGGACGCCCTGATGCACCCCCTCTTCGACCCGGAGGAGCTGAAGCGGGAGATCGAGGCGGTGGTCCAGGAAGGACGGCGCAAAATCGACACGCCGGCGGCGTACGCGCTGGAGATGCTCTTCGAGGAGTCGTTCGAGGCGCATCGCATCCGTCGCTGGCGGATCGGTGGCGAGGCGGATCTCCGGGCGCTGACGCGCGACAGGCTCCTGGCGTACTTTCACGACCACTACGTGCCGGGCCGGATCCTGCTCGCCGTGGTCGGCGACGTGAAGGCCTCCGAGGCGATCGAGGCGGCCCACGTCTACCTGGGGGGCATGCCGGCGCGGGAGGGAGCGCCGCTCGGATCGCCGCCGGAGCCGCCGCAGGGCCGGTTCAGGTGCAGGAGGCTGCAGGGCGACATCCGGCGCTCCTACACGCTCCTCGCCTATCACACGCCGCCGGTTTTGACCGAGGACGATCTGGCGCTCCGGGTCCTGTCCCATCTCCTGGGGAGCGGGCGATCCTCACGCCTGTTCCAGGCGGTGAAGGAGCAGAAGGGACTCGTCGATACCCTGGGGTCCACGCTGGAGTCGTTCCGGGACATCGGAGTGCTCACCATCGTCGCCGAGAACGACCCGGCGCACGGCCCGGAGGCGGTCCGGGCGATCCAGGCCGAGATCGAGCGCCTGCGCCAGGAGGCTCCCTCCCGCGCCGAGATCGAGCGCGCCAGGACGGCGATCGAGTTCCGCTACAACCAGAGCCGCTCGGAGGTCCTGGGCCGCTCCTCCATCCTGGCGTACTACGAATCGCTCGGCGGATTCGCCTTGGCAGAAGAGATCGTCGAGCGCCTGAACGCGGTGACGGCGGAGGACGTCCGGCGCGTCGCCCGCTCGTTCCTGACCCTGGAGAACGCCACGCTTCTCGAGTACGTTCCGGAGGGGAAGGGGGTCCCGGCGCCCGATCCTGCGGAGCTCGCGGGCGACCTGCGTCGTGTCCCGCCGGCCGTCGCCCTCCCGGAGGCCGCGCCGCAGCGGGCCGCCGGGCCGGGGGCACCTCCGGTGCCGCCGCGCCTGACGCGCGCGGGAGACAGCCTCGGCGTGTCCCGCCAGCGCTTCGAGTCCGGGCCGGTGCTCCTGCACGAGGAGCGCCGGCACCTGCCGCTGGTCACTTTCTGCCTTTCCTTCCGCGGCGGCCGCTCGGCCGAGGGACGGGAGAATTCCGGCATCACGCGTCTGATGCAGGCGGTCCTGATCAAGGGAAGCACCTCCCGCTGGGCGCGCGAGGTGGCGCTGGAGATCGAAGGGCTCGGGTCGACGATCGAGAGGGTGATGGACGAGGACTACTTCGGCTTCGCCGTCAGCATCCTGTCGCGCTGCGCCCGCCGCGGGTGGGATCTCCTGATGGACCTGGTGCGCCGTCCCGCCTTCCGCCACGACGAGATCGAGAAGGAACGGCTGATCCAGCTCGCGGCCCAGGAGACGATCAAGGACCAGTCCCTGCCTTACACCTTCCAGCTTTTCCGCCAGGCCGCCTTCGGGAGCCATCCTTACTCGCTCCCATCTTTCGGGCTGGCGGTCCCGGTCCAGTCGATGAAGCGCGACAACCTGGTGCGCTGGCATAGGGCGACGGTCCGCCCGGACACCATGGTCGTCTCGGTGGTCGGGGACATCTCCGAAGCCGAGGCGGTGGACTTCGTCGGATCCTCGATCACCGACTGGCCGCCGGAAGGGTTCGGCGTGAAGGACCCCGGACAGCTCCTCGGCTGGGGCGCGTCGGAGGTCGTGGAGACGCGCCGCCGCCGGCAGACGGCCCAGGTGATCGGCTTCCCGACGCCCGGGCTGCAGACGCCCGAGCGGCTGCCGCTCGACCTGGTCCAGGCGCTCACCTCCGGGCTGGGGGGACGTTTCTTCGAGGAGATCCGGGGCCGGCGGGGGCTGGCCTACGCCGTGCACTCGTTCAACTACCACCGCATCGGCGGCGGCGCCTTCGCGACCTACCTGGCGACTTCACCCCGCGATGAGGCCGAGGCGCGCCGGGCCCTGTTCCAGGAGATCGCGCGCCTCCGCCAGGAGGGGCCGCGGCGCGAAGAGGTCGAGAGGGCGCGCCGCTTCACCCTGGGGATGCACTCGATCGCCCTGCAGGGGAACAGCCAGCGCGCCTTCCGCTACGCGGACGCCGAGGTGCGCGGCCTCGGCATGGAAGCGGTGCAGACCTACCCGGAGCGCCTGATCGCGGTGGGGTACGAGGAGATCCACGACGCCATCTGGCGCTACCTGGATCCCGATCAGTGCGCTATGGGGATCCTGCGCGGCGAAGAATCAAACCTCTGAGGGGAACAGGCCGGGCGCGGAGCCCGGGGGCGTCGCTTCTGGCGCCGGCTCGGGCGCGGGCTCGGAAGGAGGCGGCTCGGGGGCGGGCTCCGATGGCGCCGGCTCCTCCGGAGCGGGCTCGGCGGCTGGGGGAGCAGGCGATTCTGGAACCGGAGCCGGAGCCTCGGGGGCCGCGGCGGGCGGGGCGGGGGCGGCCTCGGAAGGGGCCGGGGCAGGCTCCGCCTCGGGCTTTGAGTGTTTCCTCAGGTCGCCGGACAGCCGCTTCACCTCCACCCGGCGGTTCTTGTCGCGCCCCTCCTCGGTCTCGTTGTCCGCGATGAAGTTCACCGCGCCGTACCCTTT
>JACQNT010000019.1 GCA_016202915.1 Acidobacteriota bacterium | reverse complement strand
GTGGACGAGGACCGCCAGGGGGAGCCGTTCGTCGGGCGCGCGGGGCAGCTCCTGACGCGGATCATCGAATCGATGGGGCTCGCCCGCCGGGAGGTGTACATCGCCAACGTGGTGAAGTGCCGGCCCCCCGAGAACCGCACGCCCCAATCCGACGAGATCGCCACCTGCTCCCCGTTCCTGTTCCAGCAGATCAAGGCGATCCGCCCGCGCGTCGTCGTCTGCCTGGGGACGCCCGCGACCCAGACGGTCCTCGGCACGAAAGCGACCATCACGCACCTGCGGGGGGTCTTCCGCGAGGTGGACGGCATCAGGATCATGCCGACCTTCCACCCGGCCTACCTGCTGCGCAACCCGGCGGCGAAGAAGGAGGTCTGGGAGGACATGAAGAAGGTGATGGCGTTCCTGAAGACGCCGGGATGAGCGCCGTGCGCGCCTCGGTCGCGATCCCGCGGCCGGTGCGTCGCCTGTTCACCTACACCGTCCCCCCGGACCTCCTGCCGCGCTGCCGCCGCGGCGCGCGGGTCGTGGTCCCGTTCGGGCGGCGCAGGCTCACCGGCTTCGTGATCGAGGTCCGCCCCGCCGCCCCCGGAGAGGAAGAGCCCTTCCCGCTCAAGCCGATCGAGCAGGTCCTCGATCCCGATCCGGTCCTGGACGAAGCGCTCCTGGATCTGACGCGCTGGGCCTCGGAATACTACGCCGTCTCCTGGGGCGAGATGATCCGCGCCGCCCTGCCCGGGCTGAAGGCAAAGGTGACCCGCGTGGTCGTGGTGGCGCCCGCGGGGCTGCGGGCGCTGGAGGCCGCCGCCGGCGCCCTCCCCGACGTCGCCGTGCCGGCGATCGCGCGCGATCCCGCCGGCCGGGAGATCCTGGGCGCCGCCGCCGGGTTCGCGGCCAGGAGCGGCTCGGGGATCCGCCTGGCAGACCTCAAAAGAACCGTCGGACCCCGCTTCAGGCACTCGAAGCTGGCCGGCCTGGCGCGCGCGGGCCTGCTGGAGATCGTGGAGGTCGCCGGCCGATCCGGTCCGCGCCCCCGGCTCAAGGAGGAGGCGGTGCTTTCGGTGGGCCCGACAGGCGGGGCGGAGCGCGAGACGCCCCGGGGACCGCGGCAGCGGCTGGTCCTGCGAGCCCTCGAGGAGGCGGGCGGCAGGCTGGCCGTGCCGGACCTCCTCGACAGGGCGCGGGCCGACCGGTCCGTTCTCCGGTCCCTGCTGAAGCGCGGGCTGGTCCGGATCGAAACGGTCGAGTCTCCACGCCTGCCGCTCGCCCTCGAGCAGCCTCCCGGCCCGGCGCTCAATCTACGCCCGACGGAAGATCAGCGCCGGGCGATCGAGGCGATCGAAGGGCTGATCGCCGGGCGGCGCTTCGCCACCTGCCTGCTGCACGGCGTCACCGGGAGCGGCAAGACCGAGGTATACATGAAGTCGATCGAGGCGGCGGTCGCCCGGGGCCGGCGGGCTCTCTACCTGGTCCCCGAGATCGGCCTGACGCCGCTCCTGGCGAGGCGGATGCGGGCCCGCTTCGGAGAGGTGCTGGCCCTGCTGCACTCCCGCCTCTCGGAGGGGGAGCGCTACGACGAGTGGCGACGCGTCCGGGAGGGCCGCGCGCAGGTCGTTCTCGGGGCCCGCTCCGCGGTCTTCGCGCCGATCGCCGACCTCGGCCTCATCGTCGTGGACGAGGAGCACGATTCCTCCTACAAGCAGGACGAGTACCCGCGCTACCACGGGCGCGACCTGGCGGTCGTGCGGGGCAAGATGGCGGGCGCGGTGGTCATTCTGGGATCGGCCACTCCGTCGATGGAGTCGTACTTCCAGGCGCGGCGGGGGAAGCACCGCCTGCTCGAGCTGCCGGAGCGGGTCGGCGCCGCGGGTCTCCCGCCGGTCGAGAGGGTGGACATGCGCCGCGAGTTCGAGGAAGTCGGGCGCGAGTCGATCCTCTCGCGGCGCCTCGCGGGCGCGCTGGCGGAGCGGCTCGGGCGCAAGGAGCAGTGCCTGATCCTCCTGAACCGGCGGGGCTTCTCGACCTTCGCGCTGTGCCGGGCCTGCGGCGAGCAGGTGGAATGCCGGCGGTGCAGCATCGCCATGACCCTGCACCTCAGGGAGAGGCGCCTGCGCTGCCATTACTGCGACGACAGCCGCAGGGTGCCGGAGACCTGCCCGCGCTGCGGGAGCGCCCACCTGCACTTCGGCGGCACCGGCACGGAGCGGCTGGAGGAGGTCCTGCGCGCGGCGCTCCCCGGGGCCCGCATCGAGCGGATGGACAGCGACACGGTGCGCGGGCGCGGCTCGGCGGAGCGCCTGCTCATGCGCGTCGAGACGGGGGAGATCGACGTGCTCCTGGGGACGCAGATGATCGCCAAGGGACACGACTTCCCCAACGTCACACTCGTCGGGGTGCTGGCGGCCGACGCCCTCCTGGGGCTGCCCGACTTCCGGGCGGGGGAGAGGGCCTTCCAGCTCCTGGCGCAGGTCGCGGGAAGGAGCGGCCGTGGCGAGCGGGTCGGCGAGGTCATCGTGCAGGCGTACGACGCCGATCACCACGCCATCCGGGCCGCGGCCGAGCACGATTACGCGGGCTTCGCCGCCAAGGAACTGACCTTCCGGAAGGCCATGAACTACCCGCCGTACAGCGCCCTCGCCGCCCTCCTGGTGAAGGACCGGAGCTTCGATCGGGCCCGGGGGCGGGCGGCGTCGGTCGCCAGGATCGTGCGCGGCCTGGGGGCGCGTTCGCTCCAGGTCCTGGGGCCGGCCCCGGCGCCGCTGGAGCGCCTGCGCGGCGAGTACCGCGTGCAGATCCTGCTCAAGGCGGCGAGCCGCAGGGAGATGCAGGGAGCCCTGGCGGCGATGCTGGCGGAACTGGACAGGAGGCGGGAGAGGGTGGAGGACCTCGTGATCGATGTCGATCCGGTATCGATCCTCTAGCTATTTCACGAACTCCAGTCC
>JACQNT010000208.1 GCA_016202915.1 Acidobacteriota bacterium | reverse complement strand
GGGCGGAGGCGGCGGGCGGCTGACGGCGGGGATCGACGTCGGGAGCAGCGCCGTGAAGACCGTCGTGATGGCCCACGGGGAGGAGACGCCCGCCGTCCTCTCGGCGCGGACCGAGAGGATACGGCGGCGCGACCTGCGTCAGGTCGTCAGGGAGAGCTTCGAGGGGGCCCTCGCGGAGGCGGGGTGCCTCCGGGAGGACCTCGCCTACATCGCCACGACCGGCGAGGGGGACCTGGTCGATTTCCGCCGCGGCCACTTCTTCGGGATGACGACGCACGCGCGCGGCGGTCTCCACCTCGCGCCGGAGGCGCGCGCCGTCCTCGACGTCGGGGCGCTCCACGCTCGAGCCATCAGGATGGACGAGCGCTCCCGCGTCCTCGGCTACAGGATGACCAGCCAGTGCGCCTCCGGGTCGGGGCAGTTCCTGGAGAACATCGCCCGTTACCTCGGCGTCGCCCTGGAGGAGATCGGCCCGCTGTCTCTCGAAGGACGCAGGCCCGAGACGGTGAGCAGCATCTGCGCGGTCCTCGCCGAGACCGACGTGATCAACATGGTGTCGCGGGGGATCGACATCCGCGACATCCTCAAGGGGATTCACCAATCGATGGCGGGCCGGTTCGTGAAGCTCCTCGCCGCCGCCGGGGCCCGCGGCGTCGTGGCGATCACCGGCGGCCTCGCGGCCGACGCGGGGCTGCTCGCCTGCCTCCGGGAGGAGGCGGCGCGGCAGGGCGTGCCGATCGAGTTGACCGCGCCGGAGCGGTCCGTCTACGCAGGGGCCCTGGGCGCCGCGCTCTGGGGCGCCTACCGCGAGCGCCGGCTCGCGGCCCGCGCCCCAGCCGGGGACCTCCGCGACGGGACTTCAGGGTAGAATCCCCTCCCCATCGCCGGCAATCGGAGGGCCCATGCCATCGACGCACCGCCGCCGCTCGTTCCCGCTCGTCCGCAACCGCATCACGACCCTCGTCCTCGCAGCGATCGCCGTTGCCGCGGCGTCGCTGCCCGCGGCGCAGGGCGCCGCGCCGAAGCCCCGCCTGGCCAGGAAGAGCGCCGCCGCGGGCGCCCGGGCCGCGGCGGCCGCGAGGGCGCCCGCCGCCGACCGCGGGTTCACCGCCGACGACCTGAAGGGTCTGGCGTGGCGGAGCGTGGGGCCGGCCAACATGGGCGGCCGGGTCTCAGCCATCGCCCTCGTCCCCGGCAGCCTCACCTCGTTTTACGTCGGCTACGGCACCGGGGGCGTCTTCAAGACCGACAATCTCGGCGTCACCTTCAAGCCGGTGTTCGACAAGTATCCGGTGCTGTCGATCGGCGCCCTCGCCGTCGCCGACGCGCCGCCCGACTGGCCCGGCTGGGCGGAGGAAAAAGAGAAGGAACGGGCGGCAGGAGCGCAGGAGGGCGCGGAAGGCGGCCAGGAAGCCGCCGCCAAGCAGGAGGCCGATGCGAAGAAGGAAGATCGCGGCAAGGGGAAGATCGTCTGGGTCGGGACCGGCGAGGGGAACGGCCGCAACTCATCGTCCTGGGGCGGCGGCGTGTACCGATCGACCGACGCGGGCGGGACCTTCGAGCACCTCGGCCTGACCGAGACGCACGACATCGCGCGCCTGGCGGTCGCTCCGCGCAACCCCGACGTCTGCTACGTGGCGGCGCTCGGCCACCTGTGGGGGGCGAACCCGGAGCGGGGCGTCTACAAGACCTCGGACGGCGGCAGGACCTGGAAGCACGTCCTGAAGGTGGACGACAGGACGGGCGCCTCGGACGTCCTAATTGATCCAAAGACCCCCGACACGGTCTACGCCGCCCTTTACGCGCGCCGGCGGACGCCGTGGTCGTTCACGGGGAACAGCGAGAGCGGCGGGATCTTCCGCTCCGACGACGCCGGCGCCACCTGGAAGAAACTGACACAGGGGCTGCCGCCGCGGACGGGACGGATCGGCCTGGCTGTCTATCCCAAAGACACGCGGATCCTGTACGCCGTGGTGGAGAGCGATTTCGGCGGGACCGGCCGACAACCGTTCGAGGACCGTTCCCCCAGCGGCGGCCTGTTCCGCACGGAGGACCGCGGCGAGACCTGGACCCGTCTCAGCAACCTGAACTTCCGGCCGTTCTATTTCTCCCGCGTGGCGGTCGATCCTGAGGACGACAAGCGTGTTTACCTGCCGGGATGGGACCTGGCGATCTCGGACGACGGCGGCAGGACGTTCCGCCGCTCGGGAAGCGAGAACGTCCACGTCGATTTCCACGCCATCGTCGTCAACCCGCTCGACCCGAAGCAGATCCTGGTCGGCAACGACGGCGGGGTGTACGTCTCCCACGACCGCGCGGCGACCTGGCGCTTCCTGGACAACGTCGCCGCCGGCCAGTTCTACCGGATCGCCGTGGACGGGCTCGACCCGTACCGGATCGGCGGCGGGCTGCAGGACAACGGATCGTGGATCGGCCCCTCCGAGACGCTCTTCCAGACGGATGACGAGAGCAAGGACGGCATCCTGAACTCCGACTGGAGGATGATCTTCGGCGGCGACGGGTTCACCGTCGCCTTCGATCCGGCCGACCCGGACCTCGTCTACGCCACGGCCCAGGGAGGCGCGCTGGCGCGCATCCGCCTGGACAGCAACGTGAAGAGGCTGCTCATGGCGTCGCCGCGCGAAGGGCAGGAGCGGATCCGCTTCAACTGGAACGCGCCGTTTTTGATCTCGGCGCACGACCCGACCGTCCTCTACCATGCCGGCAACAAGGTGTTCAAGCTGGCCGAGCGCGGCGACCTCTGGTTCGCGATCAGCGGCGACCTGTCCCGCAACGAGGCCGGCAAGACCGCCACCGTCGGGTCGGACGCCGAGACCTACGGCACGGTGGTGTCGCTCGCCGAATCGCCCCTGCAGAAGGGGCTGCTGTGGGCCGGCACGGACGACGGCCGCATCCACGTCACCCTGGACGAGGGGAAGAGCTGGACGGAGGTCACGCCGAAGGAGGCCGGCGGCCTCTACGTGTCGCGCATCGCCGCCTCGCGGCACGCACCGAAGACCGCCTATGTGGCGGTGGACGGCCACCGCAGCGACGTCTTCAGGCCGATCGTCCTGATGACGGAGGACGCCGGGCGCACCTGGACCAACATCACCGGCGACCTGCCGGACGGCGAGCCCGTGGAGGTGGTCCTGGAGGACCTCGGCAGTCCCCGGGTGCTCTACGCCGGCACGGAGTTCGGGATCTACGTGACGCTCGACCGCGGCCGCCGCTGGGTCAGGATGAACGGCAAGACGCTCCCGCCCGCGCCGGTGGACGACATCGTCCAGCATCCGCGCGAGCGCGACCTGGTCGCCGGCACGCACGGCCGCAGCATCTACGTCCTGGACGACGCCTCGATGTTCGCCCGGCTGTCGCAGGAGACCCGCAACCGGCCGCTGGCCCTGCTCGACATCCTGCCGGCCACGCCCCGGTTCTACACCGGCCGCTCCTACGGCAGCGGGCACGCGATCTTCCGCGCCAAGAACCCGCCGCTGGGGGCGTACATCAACTACTGGGTTCGGGAGGACACCGGAGATGCGGTCAGCGTCGCCATCGCCGACGGCGCCGGCACCGTGATCCGCGAGCTCGAAGGCCCGGGCCGGGCGGGGTTGAACCGGGTCGTCTGGGACCTGCAGGCCGACAAGAAGCATCGCATCCCGGACGTGGACGAGGAGCTCGGGCAGACCCAGTTCGTCCCGGCGGGGGAGTACCGGGTCACGATCACGAGGGAGAAGGAGAAGGCCGAGGGGAAGGTGACCGTGCGGCCGGCGCCGAACGCGAAGTAGCGCCGCCTCAGCTCCCTCCCCGCAGCTCGTCGCGGTAGATGATGCCGCCCTTCATCACCCACTTCACGCGCTCGAGCTCGGTGATGTCCCGGAGAGGGTCGGCGGAGACGGCGACGAGGTCGGCGTATTTCCCCGGCTCCAGCGTGCCGACGCGGTCGGACCAGCCGATCACCTCGGCCGAGAGGCGCGTCGCCGACGCGATCGCCAGCATCGGGCTCTCCCCTTCGCGCACCCGGATGGCGAACTCCCGGGCGTTCCGCCCGTGGGGGAAGACGCCGGCGTCGGTCCCGAAGGGGATCGGGAGGCCGGCGCGGAGCGCCTTGCGGAAGCTGGCGATCTTGAAGGACGCGATCGCGCGCGATCGCTGGATCTCGGACTCCGGAACATTCAGCGCCTTCCCCTCCTGCAGGATCGCCTCGGTGACGTAGAGCGTCGGCACGTAGTAGGTGATTGAGGCGGCCGGGTCGCCCGGGGCCTTCGAGGCGCCGCGGACGGCGCCCTCCGCCGCCGGCCCGGGCGACCGCGCCTTCAGCAGCCTGATGGCCTCGTCGTCCAGCATCGATCCGTGGTCGATGGTGCGGACGCCGGCGCGGATGGCGGCCTTGATCCCCTGCGTGCCGTGCGCGTGGGCGGCCACGAAGCGCCCCCAGCGGGAGGCCTCCTCGACGGCCACCCTCAGCTCCTCGTCGGAGTACTGCTGGGCGGCCGGCTGGATCCCCTTCGACAGGACCGCACCGGTGGCCAGGATCTTGATGAAGTCGGCGCCATGCTTGAAGTTCATCCGGACGGCGTGCCGCACGGCGTCCACGCCGTCCGCCAGGTTCTGGACCACCGGCACGTCCACGTAGATCGAGAACTGCCGCGCGTCGCCCGCGCCCCCGGTGGAGGAGACGTAATTCCCGGCCACCATGAGGCGCGGACCCGGCACCGCCCCCTTGTCGATGGCGTAGCGGAGATCGACGTCGGTGAACGGCCAGGTGGGGCCCATGTCGCGGCAGGTGGTGAAGCCGGCCAGGAGCGTGTCCCGCGCGTTCTTCGTCCCGAAGATGGCCGCCTGCCCCGGCGTCGTCCTGAGGAGGATGTTCTCCCAGTGGACGCCCGCCTCGTCGATCAGGTGGGTGTGGAGATCGATGAGACCGGGGAGGACGGTGGCGCCGCCCAGATCGATCAGGCGTGCCCCCTCCGGGACGCGCAGGTCGGCCCCCACCGCCTCGATGCGCTCGCCGCGGACGAGGACCACGCCGGGGCGCAGCGGCGGGCCGCCGCGGCCATCGATGACTTGGGCGGCGCGCACGGCGATCAGGCCCTCCGGGGCCGGCGGCGCCGCCGGTGCCGGGTGCGGCGATGCCGCGGCCAGGGCCGCGCCGAGCACTCCGGCGATCACGGGCGGAAGACAGACCGGGCGAATGGGGGTCATCGGGCTCCTCTCGACACGCAGGCCACCGCGATTCCGGCCGATTGTACATCCTCGACGCACGTCGTCCGCGGAGGGCGGGGAGAGGGGCCGGGCCTCGTCGCCGCAGCTTGGGTCGGGTCCGGCGAATGGGTCGGCGCGGACGCGAGCCAGCCGCGGTCCGGAGCATAGAGGCTAAGCAAACGGGCCGCCTGGCGCATACAAACGATGCATCCCTGGCCCCTCCCGCGCGATCGCTCCTGATCCCGAACGCGGAACGCCCTGCCTAACTCGCAGCACGGCAGGGACTTCCCGAAAGAGATCGAGCGCCTGACACGGGCGCCCCGGTCTGGCCCGCCTCTTGCTGTTGCGGCGGAGCATGCTGACCCGCGGGCGATGGTCGCTGTATTTCGCGCTGCTTGCAGGCTCCGCCGCGGCGGCGGTTCTGCCGGGCGGGACCTCCTGGGCGCAGGGCTGAGTCCTCGTCAGGACCAACGCGCCCGTGCTCGGCGCGTCCGAAAACCTCCCGTTCACGCCGGGTGAATGGCAGGCCTCGTTCGC
>JACQNT010000195.1 GCA_016202915.1 Acidobacteriota bacterium | reverse complement strand
TCCGAGACCTTGCGTACGATCGCCGGGATGCGGCTCATGCCGGCGAGCTGGGCAGCGCGCCAGCGCCTTTCTCCGGCGACCAGCCGGTATCCGTCGCTCTCCTGCCTGACGATGACCGGCTGCACCACGCCGTTCTCGCGGATCGAGCTGACCAGGCCCTCGAGCCCGCCGAAATCGGTCCGGGGCTGGATCCGGCTGGGCTGGATCCGGTCGATGTCCAGCATCAGCAGGCCGGCCTCCGCGTTCCCGAGGGCCGGCTCAGGGATGAGACTGCTCAGTCCTTTGCCGAGCGCCTGTCTTTTCATGTCTGCGGATCACCTCGCGGGCCAGGTTCAGGTACGACTCGGATCCCTTGGAGCGGATGTCGTAGAGCATGATCGGCTTCCCGAAGCTGGGGGCTTCGCCCAGCCTGACGTTCCGGGGCACGATCGTCCGGTAGACCCTCTCCTTGAAAAAGGTCTTGATGTCGGCGACCACCTGGCGGGAGAGGTTCGTCCGTTCGTCGTACATGGTCAGGAGGACCCCATCGAGCTGCAGCGCCGGGTTGAGGGAGGCCCGGATCCGGTACAGAGTCTCGACGAGCTCCGAGACCCCCTCGAGCGCCAGGTACTCGCACTGCACCGGGATGAGGATCCCTTCGGCCGCGACGAGCGCGTTCACCGTCAGCAGGCCGAGCGACGGCGGACAATCGACCAGGATGTACTCGAAGCGATCGCGCACCGCCTTGGTCGCCTCTTTCAGCCGGAACTCCCGCCCCGGCGTCCCCGCCAGTTCGATCTCCAGGCCCACCAGGTCCCGGCTCGCCGGTGCGACCGTGAGGAACTCGAGCTCCGTCGGCGTCAGGATCTTTTCCAGCCGGTTCTCCTCCGAAAGGACGGCGTACATCTCCCCGCCGGGGTTCGGCTTGAGGCCGAGGCCCTTGGTGGAGGAGGCCTGCGGGTCCATGTCGATGAGAAGCGTCGGCCGCTCGGCGATGGCGAGGGCCGCGGCGAGGCTGACGGCGGTGGTCGTCTTCCCGACGCCCCCCTTCTGATTGGCGATGGCGATCACCCGGCCCATTGAGCCGCGAAGATACCACACGCCGTCCGCTGTCCGGCCCGGGATGTTCCACGTGGAACACCCCCCGCCGGTCCCGACCCCCCCTGTTCCACGTGGAACACCCCCTGAGGAGGCCGGACGGTTCCGGGGGCACCGGGCGTCTTTCCGGACTCAGTCGTCCGGTTCCAGCACCGCCACGACCGAGCGCGGGTCGGATGGGAGAGGGCGCGTCCCGGCCCAGCGCAGGCCCGGGATCGGGTCCCGGCGGATCGCCTCCGCCTCCTCGTCCGACACGAAGAGGAGAGCCCTTCCGCCCGGCTCCAGGATCCGCCCCGCCCGCCCCCGCAGGAGCGGGCGGGCCCGGACCGCGCGCAGGGTGAGGAAGCGGCAGGGCAGGAGATCGGCGATGTTCCGAAGCCCCCGGATCCGGCGGGTCTCGACCCTGGTCCCCTTCAGCCCGAGCTCCTGCGCCACCGCCCAAAGGAAGGACGATTTCTTCTCCGACGATTCGACCAGAACCAGGTCCAGGCCGGGGTGGAGCACCTTGAGGGGAATCGCCGGGAAGCCGTTTCCCGATCCGAGGTCGAGGAGGGTGCCGCGGTCCCCCAGGAGGTCGGCCGCGGCGATCGGCTCCAGGAAGTGCCGGCGCAGGATCGCCTCCTCGTCCCTGAGGCCGGTGAGGTTCATGCGCCGGCCCCACAGAAGCAGGAGACGGTAGTGGGCTTCGAGCGACCGCGACTCCTCCGGCGATAACGGGCGGCCCGCTGCCTTCGCGGCGGCGCAGAGCGCCTCGCCAAAGGCGCGATCCCCTTCCGGGCTGTTCTTCGGCGCCGACACGGCGACCTCCGCCCTTCCGGAGCGCCCGGCGGGGCGCCCCGGAGTACCATAGGGCGTACCTTAGCACGCTCGAAGGAGGCTCCCCATTCCGGCGGACCGCCCGAGCAGCCACCGGCCCCTGCTTCTGCCGAGGCGCCGGCCGCTGCTTCATTCTGTCTTCGTCCTCGCCACCGCCGTCGCTCTGGCGACCGGCTCCCACGCGCAGACGCGATCGCGCGCCGCTCCGGCGCCCGAGCCGCCGGGGGCCCGGCAGCCCGACCTCGCGACGCTGCTCAACCATCTGGGCGACAGGGCCAGGCTTTACGAAACGCTCGCCCTGCGCTTCATCTGCATCGAGACGGTGCGGACGACCGAGAACCCGGCCGACGAGCGGCGCTACGACTACATGTACGTGGAAACCCAGGAGCAGCGCTACAAGCCGTACCGGCAGAGGCACACGGGCCGGCCGGAGCGCGGCGATCCTGAGACCAGCCTCGATTTCCCCTTCCCGGATTCCTACTCCTGGACGCTGATGTTCGCCGCCGACCGCCAGCACCTGTTCCGGTTCAGATACGTCGGCGAGGAGTGGTTCTCCCTCCGCCTGGCCCACATCCTGGAGTTCACCGCTCCCCTGCCCTACACCTCGGGTCGGACGATCTACGAGTGGAACGGGCGGGTCTGGGTGGACGCGGAGAACTACAACTTCCTGAAAGTCGAGGCGGAGCCCGGGAACCAGGCCGAGCGCCTCAAGCTGGAGCTCCAGGCGTACCGCCAGGCGCCCCGCCTCCTGATCTTCCCGCTCGGCAAGAAACCGCGCGGGGCGCGTTACAACATCACGTTCCTCAACGAGTTCCAGAAGATGTCCCTGCCGGATCAGAGCGAGCACCGGTCGTTCACTCTCAACCTGGAAGGGAAGGAGGAGTGGGCGGGCCGCGTCGTCCTGCGCTACAGCGGCTACCGCTTCTTCAATGTCGATGCGAAGGAGTTCCTGAAGTAGGGCCGGCCCGCCGCGCTTTTTCCAAGTAAATATTGATCAGGCTGAGGGCCGCCGGCGTCACCCCGGAGATGCGTCCCGCCTGGGCCAGGCTCTCCGGGCGCGCGCGGGTCAGCTTCTCCACCACCTCCGCGGAGAGTCCCGGGATCGCCCGGTAATCGAAGCGGACCGGGATGCGCCGCCGCTCCTCCCGGCGCAGGCGCTCCACGTCCCTTTCCTGCCTCTCGATGTAGCCCCCGTAGCGCATCCGGTTCCAGACGTAGCGGCGCTCGCGACTCCCGAGGCGTCCCGGCATCCGGTCGCCGAGGAACCGTTCCATCGCCTCGAACGTCACGTCGTTCCGCCGCAGGAGGAGGGCGGGCGTGGTCGGCTCCAGGATCCTGATCCCGAGGGTCCGCTCGGCGCATCCGACCGTCGTCGTGTTCGGGGCCAGGTGGTGCCTCTCCAGCACTTCGATGCAGCGTCGCACCCTGTCCTGCCGCTGCAGGAACCGGGCGTACCGATCCGCCTCGATCAGACCCAGGCGGCGTCCGTGCCCGGTCAGGCGGAGGTCGGCGCTGTCGATGTCGAGAAGGAGCCGGTACTCGGCCCGCGACGTGAACATGCGGTACGGCTCGGAGGTCCCCTTCAGCACCAGGTCGTCCACCAGGACGCCGATGTACGCCTCGGCGCGCGACGGAATGAACGGAGGCCTCCCCTGCGCCCGGAGCGCGGCGTTGATCCCGGCGACCAGGCCCAGGGCGGCCGCCTCCTCGTACCCGGTGGTGCCGTTGATCTGCCCCGCGAGGAACAGGCGGCGCACCGCCTTCGTCTCCAGGGTATGGGTGCAGGCGGTCGGCTGGACGAAATCGTACTCCACGGCGTACCCGGGCCGCGCGACCTCAGCCTCCTCCAGTCCCCGGATCGATCGCACGATCGCCGTCTGGATCTCCGCCGGCAGGCTGGTCGAGATCCCGTTGAGGTAGATCCAGGGATGGTCGCGCCCCTCCGGCTCGACGAAGATCTGGTGCCGATCGCGGTCGGCGAAGCGGACGACCTTGTCCTCGATCGAGGGGCAGTAGCGCGGTCCAACCGAGGTGATCGCTCCCGTGTACAGGGGCGACCGGTCGAGGTTGTCCCTGATGAGGGCGTGGGTCCGCGGGTTGGTGAAGGTGACGTGACAGTCGACCTGGGGGGTGGTGATCGCCTCGGTCTCGAAAGAGAACGGCACCGGGTCCGGATCGCCCGGCTGGCGCTCCATGCGCCGGAAGTCCACGCTGCTCCTCAGCACGCGCGGAGGAGTCCCCGTCTTCAGCCTCCCCAGCGGGAACCCGAGGCGCTCCAGCGCCTGCGACATTCCGACCGACGGCTTCTCGTGGATCCGGCGGCCCGGCCGCTTCTCCAGGCCGACGTGAAGCATGCCTAGCTGGAAAGTGACGGTGGTCACG
>JACQNT010000194.1 GCA_016202915.1 Acidobacteriota bacterium | reverse complement strand
TCATCTGGAACAGGACTTGCACGGGCTGCAGGGGATCGAAGGGCAGCTGCGCCTGATCGCGCGCGAGTTCGAGTCGGGGAACCGCGAGGGGGCGCTCGTCCTGCTCCGGCAGGTCGCCGCCGAGCTGCAGAACCTGCGCGAGCGCAAACGGAACCTCCTCACCTGAGCGCGGCCCGGCCATAGGCGCCGGAGGTCCCGCCCGCCGGGTTCAATTCAGTCAAAAAACCGACTTGACAAGGGCCGGACCCCGCGGTACTAGATAGGCCGCCGTGCGATTCCCCATGGATCCGCTATCGAGCTGAAGGAGCACGCGTCCACAAGAGCCCGCGCCCTTGTGGACTCTTTTTGTCCGGTGGAGCTGGGTCGCGCGCGGCGGCGCTCGGGCCGCCGCGCTTCGTGCGAGGAGGGTTTCGCGGTGGCCAGAGGGAAAGTGAAATGGTTCAACAACAGCAAGGGCTACGGTTTCATCCAGCAGGAGGACGGCACGGACATCTTCGTCCACTTCTCCGCCATTCAGGGTGAGGGGTACAAGACTCTGGAGGAGGGCCAGTCGGTCGAGTTCGAGATCTCCCAGGGACCCAAAGGACCGCAGGCCGCGAACGTCTCCAAGGCCTGATCCCGCACCGCCAAGAAACATTCCCCGGAGCCCCCGGAGGCTTGCCGTCCTGGGGCTTTTCTGTAAGATCGGACGCATGCCTCGCCTCCGGTCCGCGGCGCGCGGACGCCCGCGTCTCCTCCCTGCGATCGGCCTCCATCTCGCGGCGCTGGCGCTTCTGGGCTGCCCCGGGGCCGATCCCGCGGAGCGGCTCGAAGAGGCGCGGCGCCTGCGCGCCGCGGGCCGCCCGGCCGAGGCGGCGGCGCTCCTGGCCGATCTGGTCGAGCGTTCTCCGAAGGAATACACGCTGCGCTACGAGCTGGCCCTCTCCCTGCACGGCGCCGGGGAGCACAAGAAGGCGCTGGACGAGGCGGGCGCCGCCATCGAGTCGGATCCCGCCGCCCTCGACGCGCGCGCGCTCCGCGGGGAGATCCTGGGCGTCCTGGGGCGCGACGAGGAGGCCCTGGCGGAGCTCCGCGGCGTGGTGGCGGCCGACCCCGGCCGGCGAGGGATGCACCGCACGATGGGATTGATCCATGCCCGGGCCGGCCGCCTGCAGCAGGCCTCCAACCAGCTCGAGAAGGAGCTGGCGATCAACCCCGACGATGGCGAGGCGCTGGCCGAGATCGGCACCATCCTCTTCAGGGCCGGCCGCCTGCCGGAGGCCGCCATCAAGATCGAGCGCGCCCTCGCCGTGGCGCCACGGTCGCCGCGGGCACGCAGGACGCTGGCCGAAATCCGCCTGCGGCAGGGACGCTACGAGGAGGGGATCGATCTGCAGAGGATCCTCCTCGAGGAGGATCCCGCCGACATCGATCTTCTCGTGGCGCACGCAAGCGTGCTGGAGCAGCGCGGCCGGGCGGACCGGGCGCGCTCCCTCCTGCAGGAGGCGATCGATCGCGGCACGCGCGACGCGCGCCTCTACATCGCCCTGGCCAGGCAGTCCCGGGACCGGCTGGACCTGGAGGGGGCGGGCGCCCTCCTGAGGCGGGCCCTGGAGATCGCCCCCGACGACGCCGAGTCGCACCTGCAGCTCGGAAAGATCCTGGCCCTGCAGGGACACGGCGACGCGGCGCTCGCGGAGTTCCGCGAGGCCAGCAGGCTGGCCCCCTCCGATCCGTACGCCTATTACTACATTGCGTCGATCCTCCAGGAGAGCGGCGCGCTCGAGGAGGCGATCGATCTCCTCCGGCGCTCGCTCGAGCTCGACCCGCTCAACCCCAAGGCCCACTATGCGCTGGGGATGGCGCTCCGCCGGTCCGGCCGGCGGGGCGAAGCGGAGGCGGCGCTGGCGCGGCACGCCGCGATCATGAAAAAGCTGCGCGAGAGCGACAGGAGCGGCGTTGCCACGGCCGACTGACCGTTCCTTCGGGCCCGCCGCGGCCGCCCTCCTCAACCTGGGGCCGGCGCTGGCCCTGACCCTGGCGGGCGTCGTTCTCCCCTCTCCTCCCGACCGTCCCGCGGCGGGCGCGGGGCCGGCGCCCCGGCCTCAGTTCGCCAGCGCGGCACGCGCGGCGGGTCTCGTGCTTGCCAACGTCTCCGGGGCGCCCGACAAGACGACGATCAACGAGACGGTCGGCAACGGCGTCTGCCTTCACGACGTGGACGACGACGGCTGGATCGACATCTTCATCCCGAACGGCCTGCGGCCCGGAGCCGCGGTGGAGGGGCGCGGGCCTCGCTCGGCCCTCTACCGCAACCGGGGAGACGGCGTCTTCGAGGACGTGACGGAGAGGGCGGGCGTGGCGGCGCGCGGCTACTGGGCGCAGGGGTGCGTCTTCGGCGACTACGATGACGACGGGCAGGTCGATCTGTTCGTGACGGGGTTCGGCCGCTACCTGCTCTATCGCAACCTCGGCGGAGGGCGCTTCCAGGACGTCACCGCCGCCGCCGGGCTGGACGGCGGCCGCGGCTGGAGCACCGGGGCCGCCTTCGGCGACTACGACGGGGACGGGCGGATCGACCTGTACGTCTCCCACTACGTGGACTACGACGCCTCCAGCCCTCCCCTGCCCCAACCGGGATCGGCGCCTCACTGCTTCTACAAGGGGGTCCCGGTGATCTGCGGCCCGCGCGGCCTCAAGGCTTCGGCGGGGCGCCTGTTCCGCAACGACGGGAACGGCCGGTTCCGCGACGTGTCCAGGATGGCCGGGCTGCGCCTCGGTCCAGCCGGCTTTGGCCTCGGGGCGGTGTGGTCCGACCTGGACGACGACGGGGACCTCGACCTGTTCGTCGCCAACGACTCGATGCCCAACTTCCTGTACCGCAACGACGGGGCGGGCTGGTTCGACGAGGTCGGCGTCGTGGCCGGCGCCGCCTACAGCGAGGAAGGGCAGACGCAGGCCGGCATGGGCGTGGACGCGGCCGACTACGACAACGACGGGCGGCTGGATCTGTTCGTCACGAACTTCTCGCACGACTACTCGACCCTGCGCCACAACGAAGGCGACCTGTTCTTCCTGGACGTGTCGATGAGCGCCGGGATCGGGGCGGCCACCCTGCCGACGCTCGGCTGGGGGACGGGGTTCCTCGACTACGACAACGACGGCCTGAAGGATCTCTTCCTGGCCAACGGCCACGTCTTCCCGAGCATCGACCGGGCGAACCTGGGGACGACCTGGAAGCAGAGAAACCAGTTGTTCCGCAACGCCGGGAAGGGGCTCTTCCGCGAGGTGACCTCCGAGGCCGGGCCCGCCTTCCAGGAACTCCACAGCGCCCGCGGCTGCGCCTTCGGCGACCTGGACAACGACGGCGACATCGACATCGTGGTGAACAACATCGACGAGCCGCCCGGCCTGCTGCGGAACGACGGGGGGAACGCCACCGGACGCTGGATAGGCTTCCGCCTCCTGGGAGCGCGGCCCAACCGCGGGGCGATCGGCGCCCGCGTCACGGTGGCCGCCGGAGCGCTCCGCCAGATGGGCGAGATCCACGCCGGATCGTCGCACAACTCCTCGAACGATCCCCGGCTGCACTTCGGACTGGGATCCGCGACGGTCGCCGACCGCGTCGAGATCCGCTGGCCCCTGGGGAAGACCCAGGTGCTGACCTCCCTGCCCGCGGGCCGCTACCACACGATCCGCGAGCCCCATCCGCCGGGGTGCTGACCGTCGGGGCGCGGCGCACGTCCGCCGGACGCACCGGGACGCCCCCAGGGGCCCGGATCACGGAGCGGGCTGCTTGAGCGCTTCGGGCGAGGGAGGCTGCGGCTTTTTCCCGGCGGTCGCGGCCGCCGGGGGCGGGGGCTCCGTCCTGAGGCTCGGGGCGGGGACCTGGACCATGGCCGCCGGCTTCTGCAGCTCCGGGTGCTTGGCGTAGTAATGGTCGACGACCCACTGCGGGACATACGCCCGGTCCTTGTTTCCCTTCACGTGCGGGATCTTCGACTCGAACCTGCCGTCGCCGTCGGTGTCCAGGATGCTGTACTCGAAGGGCGGCTTGCCGTCCTCGTCGAACTCGACGCCGAAGACCCGCCCTTCGATCTCGTAGGTCATGAAGTGGGTGCCGTCCGCCCTGCGGTATCCCTTCGTGATCGTCTCCTTGCCGGGAATGAGAGGGGTGCGATCTGAGATCCGGATCGCCTCTTTCGCGGACGTGACGACGTTGGGGAACCTCCAGCCGTCATGGTTGATCAGGATCTCGCCGCGCGCGGGGGCGGCGGACAGCCAACCCAGCAGGACCGCGCAGCAGACGCGGAGATTTCGAGCGGCGTGCGGCATGCGACCTCCCTCGCGCACCGGGCGCGGGGCGCCCTCATATTATAGGCAACCGGCGCGCGTCCTCCCAGCGACGCGCGTCCAGGGGAGCAGGAGCCCCCTCAAACCTGGACCAGGATGTCCTGCTCTTCGACACGCACCGGGTAGCAGGAGACGGAGAGGGCCGGGTTGGTCACGCACTTGCCAGTGGTCACGTCGTACTGGAAAGCGTGCCACGGGCAGGTGATCGTCTGCTCGTCCAGGTCTCCCTCCCCCAGCGGCCCGCCCCGGTGCGGGCAGATGTTGGTCGTGGCGTAAATCCTGCCGCCCACGTTGTACAGGGCGAGCGGCATCCCGCCGGCGTCCACGGCCTTCGCCGCCCCCGCGGGCACCTCCGACAGCGTCGCGACCTTGATGAAACTCGCCATCGTCGTCCTCCTCGAGCGCTCTTCCGCTCAGTCCTCGGGCCGGCCCTCCGGATGGCTGTTGGCCAGGACCGTCTTGTAGTACGGCAGCAGCCTCTCCTCGTACACGGCGATGAGCT
>JACQNT010000190.1 GCA_016202915.1 Acidobacteriota bacterium | reverse complement strand
CTCGGCGCCGCCGCCAGCAAGGCGGGCGCGCTCATCATCCTGGCGGTCGGCGGCGAAGGGTTCGGCTACCGCGATCCGTCGGACGGCCGGCTGGTCCTGCGGCGCCGGATCTCCCGCGGGCTGGCGGACGCCATCCCGACGCCCCTGGAATTGATCGTGGGAGGGGTGGTCGTGCAGAGCGGCCGGTTCGACGCCGTCGATTCGGTCGCGCGCCTCTCCCCGACGATGATCGGCTTCGCCTTCAACACCCGGCTCCTGGGCGGCGGCGTGGCCGGCGAGCCGGACGGCCCCGGCAAGGCGAACAAGAACCCCGACGGCCTGCCGGCCGGGGAGAACCTCGCCATGCTCGCCTTCGGCGCGCACCGGATGGCGGAGACGCAGCAGCGGGCCCTGCAGGCGATCCCGGCCTACGTGCTGCTGTTCCGCGAGGCCTTCCCCGGGGAGGCAGCCGAGGCGGACGCCACGCTGGACCTCGACCTGCTGATCAACGACGACACGGCGGCCCGCGCCGTGGCGGCATTCCTGAGGACCACGGTGACGCGCGCGACCGCCTGGGACCGGTTCCTGGCGGGGGACGACGACGCCCTGTCGCCGCGGCAGGTCCGCGGCGCGCTGCTCTTCGCGCGGCCGACCGGGGAAGGCGGGGCGAACTGCATCGCCTGCCACAGCGGCCCGATGCTCAACAAGGCGCTCGGGGACGAGGACGGGGCCCTGGTGGAGGAAAACTTCCACAACGTCGGGATCGGCGACCACCCGCTGCGGGACCTGGCGCGCGCCGCCCTGGGAGATCCGTCGCACCGCGACATCGGGCGCGCCGAGGCGAACGGCGACGCGGGCGACGCGTTCGAGTTCAAGACGCCGGTGCTGCGGCAGCTGCGGGACGGAGGGCAGTTCACGCACGCCGGGGCCTTCGGCTCCGTGCGCGAGGTCGTGGAATACTTCAACGCCGGGATCCCGAAGGACCCCGACGCCGCGGCGGCCGGGAACCTGTCGCCGCTGTTCACCCGGCCGCGCGGCCCGGGCGAGCCGCCCGGGCTCGGCCTGACGACGGCGGAGATCGACGCGCTCGTCGATTTTCTGGAGAGCGCCCTTCACGACCCGGCGTTCGTCCGCGACGATCCGTCCTCGGCGACCCGCGCTTTCGATCCGACGCCGCGGGATCTCGCCTACTCGATCTATCGCCCGGATCTCGCCGCCCTGGGGGCGCGGAACGGCCTGATGCCGAGCGGCCTCGCCCCCCTGAGCAACGACCCGCTGACGCGCCGCGACTTCGGGCTCGAACTGCTGGACGTGACGGACCAGGTCCGCGCCACCCGGTCGCTCGTCCCGGCCCATGCCGCCGGCGCCGCGGACGATCCGATGCCGGGATCGACTCAGGCGCGTGTCGAGATCCTCAGCCTCGAAAACATCGGGGCCGACCCGATCGACACCGACCTGATGGTGGTTTTGCGTCGACTTCCCGAGAAGGTGGTGTTGATGAACCCCGACGGCGCGACCAGCGAGATGCCGGAGCCGTTCCTCCCTTACCGGCGTCTCTTTCTCGGCGGCGGCCTTCTGCGTCCCGGAGAGAGCGTCGATCTGCGCCTGAGGTTCGCCGCCCCCCCGCGCGTCCGCCCCGACTACGAGGTCGTGCTCTTCTCCGGGCAGCGCGCTCCCTAGCGCCTCGCGCGACGGCCGCGACGCCGGGCGCGCACCGTTCCCTTCCTGCGCCCGCGGGGGCGCCCCTTCGTGGCTGCGGCCCGCCGCGCCGCGATCTTCCTCAGCTTCCTGTCGAGCCGCCGCAATTGGCTGTCCAGTTTCCTGAGCCTGGGCCCCATCGTCGACTTCAACGTTCGGGCGATCACCGCTTCCAGAGCACCTGCGACATCGGGCGTTCGGGCCATGGGCCTCCCTTCATGAAGATTGTGCGTCGATAACGGCGCGCACTTCGCGCTGAGCTTCGGGGTCCGATTCCCTCATCAGGGACGCGCGAAGCCTATCACCGCACTCCCGGAAAGACAACACGCTCCACGGGGAAACGATCGCCCGCGTCACGGAAGCGGTCCGATCCGGATCGCAAAACGGCCGGGTAGGATGATGGGAAGCGCGATCTTCAGACAGCGAACCGCTCCGGCCGCCATTCGAGGCCGATCTCGGACGGCGGCGCCATGTAGCCGGCGATCGCCGAGGAGGCGACCACGGCCGGGCTGGCGAGGTACCCCTCGCCGCCGACGCCCATGCGGTTCTGCCAGTTGCGGTTGAAGGAGGTGATGGCGCGCTCGCCCTTCCGCAGGGCGTCGGGGCCCTGGCCGAAACAGGGGCCGCACCAGGACCGGCGGATCTCTCCGCCGGCGTCGCGCAGGACGCCGGCGATCGATTCGCCGCCGAGGCGCGCGTCGGGCCGCTCGATCTGCTCCCCCACGGTGCCGCTGCCGGGGAAGATCACGAAGCGGATTCCGCGGGCGACGCGCCGGTGCCCGGCGTCGCGCGCCGCCCGGATCACCAGCGCCGCCCCCAGGAGGTCGTCGTAGGAGCCGTTGGTGCACGAGCCGATGAGCGCCTTGTCGAACGTCAAACGCTCGCGGGCGACCTCCGCCGCCGGGTAGGCGTTGCCGGGGCTGAACGGCTTGGCGATCATCGGGGCGATCACCGACAGATCGAGCGTCTCGTCAATCTCGACGCGCGCCTCCGCGCCCGGGGCGAGGCGCGGGTAGGGCATGGGGATGCCGCGTTTGCCGAACCACGCGTCGGTGATCGCGTCCTGGGCGAAGATGCCGTTCTGCGCCTCCGCCTCCGCCATCATGTTGGCGATGGTGTTGCGGTAGGGCATCGGGAGCTGGCGGTTCCGGTCCACGAACTCGACGCCCATCCCCTGCGCCTGGGCCGCGCCCCAGCGGCGCAGCAGCTCCAGGACGATGTCCTTGCCGCTGACCCAGGGCTGGAGCCTCCCGGTGAAGACCACCCGGCGCTGGCGCGCCAGGCTGAAGTAGACGTACCCCGTGGCCCAGCCGAAGCCGAGAGTGGTGCTGCCGATCCCGATCCCGACCGCCCCGTAGGCGCCGTAGGCGCGGCTGTGCGAGTCCGCTCCGGGATAGAACCCGGCCGGGACGATCAACCCCTGCTCGGGGAAATAGAAATGGAAGATGCCGTCACCGGGAGCGGCGTAGTGCGGCCGGCCGATGCCGTGGGCGCGGGCGAACTCCCTGGAGATGTCGGTCTGCCGGTCGTCCTCCTCCTTCCCGGTGAACACGAAGTGGTCGCTCGCGATCGCCGCCTGGCGGGGGTCGATGGTCGCGCCCCCGGTGATCTGGTTGAAGGCGTGGATGGCGAAGGGCGCCGTGCCGTCGGAGGCCGGCAGCAGGTCGGCGTACAGGCGCAGCGTGGCCTCCGGCCGCACCGCGGCGTCCCGATCCACCCGGTGGGCCCAGACGATCTGCTCCGTCAACGTGAGGCTGCGCGCCGTCTCCGGGTCGGGGAACTCGATGCGCGGCGCGCGGCGCATCGCCTCCGGGAGCTCGCGTCTCCCGACAGCGAAGATGCCGCCGCTTCGCCGGATCTCCTCTTCCTTGTCGGTCAGGGGGACCGGGCGGTAGATCTTCCCCTGCGTCAGGTTGGCGATCTCGCGCGTGGCGGGGTCGAAGGTGAACTCGTCCCCGTCCCGCGCGTCGGTGACCGCCTCCGGGCACTGCGCCACGTGCAGCCCCAGGTTGATGGCGTTGCGGCGGAAGATGTCTCCCAGGTTCTCGCCGCAGAGGATCACCATCTCGAGCCCCGCCTCCCCCGCCACCCCCTTGAGACCCGCGGGCGACATCTCGCGCGACGATCCGATGGCGAAGCGGTCACCGGCGATCAGGACGTTCTCGCCGCGGTGCACGCGCTCGCGGAAGTCGGGCATCAGGTAGCGAAAGGCGCCCGCCTTCCAGCGCTCGTCCAGGCGGTCGAGCGACTCGGAGACGCAGTCGGAGGCGGGCGTGATCTGGTCGGTGTCGATCGCGTCGCGCTTGCACCCGGGCCGCGCCGGGTCCCAGAAGATGAGCGCGCGGCCGCGGATGAGGCGCGACCCGGGATTAGATTTCAGGCGGTCCGGAGCGCTCGGGGCCATGGGAAGCTCCCAGGACGCTTGTTCAGCCTCGTGGCGGTCACGACGGAACCCGCGACTGGCGCCTTGCGTGGAGGACCGGTGTGCCTCTCGCGCCGGCTTCAGTGGTTAAAGAGCTCATCCTACGCCTCCCGCCCGAAAAACCCGGTCACCGCGCCCTCGCTCGCCGAGGAGACCAGGCGGGGGTACTTGGCGAACACGCCGCTCTGGTAGCGGGGCGCGGGCGGCTTCCAGGCCTTCAGGCGCTGGCGCACGACCTCCTCGGGGACCTCGAGGTCGAGCCGCCGCGCCTCGATGTCGAACGAGATGCTGTCGCCTTCCTGCACCGCCGCGATCGGCCCGCCGCGCGCCGCCTCGGGGGCGACGTGGCCGGCCATCAGGCCATG
>JACQNT010000193.1 GCA_016202915.1 Acidobacteriota bacterium | reverse complement strand
GCATGAGGCCAGGCACTGGACTCCGGAGGTGGCGGGCGCCAACCGCGACGCGGCCCGGCGCCCGAAGGCCGTGGCGATCGGCGAGATCGGCCTCCACTACCACTACGACCTGACGCCCCGGGAGGTCCAGCGGGCGGTCTTCCGCGAGCAGGTCCTCATGGCGCGCGAGCTGCGCCTGCCTGTCGTGATCCACACGCGCGAGGCGTGGCCCGATACCCTGGCGATCCTTCGGGAGGAGCGGGCCTCGGAGATCGGCGGCGTGTTCCATTGCTTCTCCGGCGGGACGGACGAGGCGAGGCTCTGTCTCGACCTCGGCTTCCACCTGTCGTTCGCGGGCCCGGTCACCTTCAAGAACGCCCGCGCCGTGGCCGCGGCGGCGGCGTACGCGCCGCTCGACCGGATCCTCACGGAGACCGACGCTCCCTACCTGACGCCCCACCCGCACCGCGGCACACGGAACGAGCCGGCCCGTGTCGTCCACGTGGCGGAGAAGATCGCCGCGCTCAAGGGCCTGACGGCGGGCGAGGTCGGCGCCGCCGCGACGCGCAATCTCGAGGCCGTCTTCCGGCTGCCCCCCTCGGCGCCGGGGCCTCGCGATTGACGCGAAGACCGCGCGGCGCGTAGGATGCCGGACATGACAGGTCCCGGAAGGTGCCCCTCCTGCGGAGCGGACCTGGGCGAGGGCGAGGCCACCTGCCGCTCCTGCGGCAGCCTGCTTGCCGGCAAACGGGAAGTGGTCCTCGAGCCTTTGCGACAGGAGGCGGCGCTGGCCCACGCCCTGCTGCAAAGCGCCGGCTTTCACCCGATCCTGGCCTACCACGACGAGAGCGACGTGGCGCACCCGATCGACCCCGAGCAGCCGTTCAATCGCGCGGCCGGCCTGATGGTTCCGATCAAGACCGCCTTCGGCGTCTATGTTCCGGAGGAGGAGGCGGAGGAAGCGCTCCGGGTCCTGGAAGACGCGCGGCGGGCCTCCCTGGACAGCGACGAGAGCACGACATCCTGATCGTCGCGGCGCGGCGAACGCGGGTCAGGCGATCGGACGGGAGAGGACGAGGCTGACGCACGAGCCGCCCGTCCCGAGGGCGTTGACCAGGACGGCGGGAACCGGCTCGCGGCGCGGGCTCATCACCAGGTTCAGCCCGATGCCGGGCGCCGGCTCGTGAAGGCCGGCGATGGCCGGCATGAAACCATCGCGGATCGACAGGGCCGCGACCAGCGCGGCGCAGGCCGAAGCCGCCCCCGATTCCCCCACGGACCCCTTCACCGTTGTCACCGGGATGCGGAGCAGGTCCCTGCCGAAGGCCATTCGGAGGGACCGCGCCTCGGTCTCGTCCAGCGCGCGGGACCCGTTGGCGCTCGACGCGATGTACCCGAGATCGGCCGGCGCCAGGCCGCTGCCGAGAAGGGCCTGCTTGAGACAGGCTGCCGCCTCGCCCGGGTCGCCGGGCCAGCGGTGCGCCGCGCCCCCGACGTGCCGTGTGGCCACGGCCAGGACCTCGGCCCAGGGGCGCGCGCCCCGCGACCGCGCCCGCTCGAGCGTCTCGAGTGCCAGCAGGTAGGCCCCCTCGCCGGGCGCGAAGCCGCGGCGATGGGCGTCGAAGGGGCCGCGGAACGATGCGGGATCGCCGCGCGCGGTGATCCGCAGCCTGCTCCAGGCCCTGTCGATCTCCACCGGGTACTCATCGACGCCACCGGCCAGGACGGCCTCGGCGGCGCCGGCTTTCAAGAGCATCACGGCCGTCGCGATCGCCCCCAGGCCGGAGGCCTCCATCTGGCAGACCGTCAGGTTCGGCCCCTTCAGGCCGAGGAGGATGGAGCCCTGGCTCGCCGGGGCGTTCGGGACGGTGAACGGGAAGATCATCGGCGAGGCCGCCTCCGGACCGTCCGCGAGGATGGTATCGAGGTAGGCGACCAGCGGATCGGTCCCGGCGGTCATCGTGCCCAGGACGAGGCCGGGCCCGGAGTCTCCGGACAGGCGCCCGGCCCCGGACAGGCGCCCGCCTCCGGCCAGCCACCCGCTCGCGTCCATCGCTTCGCGCGCGGCGATGACCGCCATCTTCGAGCAGCGATCGAGCCTTCTCCAGGCGTTGGGATTGAAGGGGCCCGGTTCGAGAGGAGAGCGCAGGAGCGCCGCGCAGGTGAGACTCCGCGGCCGGGCGGGCGTGGCGGTCGTCGCGGCGATTTCGTCCGTCGTGACGGCCGACAGGGCCGTCCGGCCCGCCATGACCCCTTCCAGGAGGGAGTCGATCCCCGCCCCGAACGGGCCGATCGCCCCTCCTCCGGTGATGACCACCCTCTCGGAGGGCCGGCCGGCGCGGGCGATCACCCGGTCTCTCCGCCAACAGGCCGATCGCCCGGCCGGGCTTTCGTTGCGGGACGAACCTTGTCGATCAGCGCCTGGATCTGACCCTCCAGACGATCCCGTATCCTCCGGAATGCCTCCCGGACCGCGTCCGGTCCTCCCGCGACGAACGACGGGTCGGGCGTCGACCAGTGCTCGGTCGGATACGAGGTGATCGAGGCCGGGCACTCGGTGGCCGCGGAGTCGCAGAGGGTGACGACGAGATCGAACGGACCGACGGCATCATCCACCCCCTTGGAATACTGCCGCGAGATGTCGATGCCTCGCTCCTTCATCACCGCCACGGCGTGGCTGTTGACCCCCACCGGGATGGTGCCGGCGCTCTGGGCATCGACCCGGCCCTCTCCGAGGTGATTGGCGAGCCCCTCGGCGAGCTGGCTGCGGGCGGAGTTCCCCGTGCACACGAACAGGACCCGGAACGGCTCCGCGGAGACCACCCGCTTCTTCCTCCGGCCTGTCACGCGCCGTGCCTCCTGGCGCCGTGCCGCCCCGCGCCGTGCCTCCTCAGGACGATCGTCCCGTTGTTCCCTCCGAAGGCCGTCGAGTTCGAGATCGCGACCCGGATCTCCGCCCGGCGCGCGCGGCCGGGGACGTAGTCCAGGTCGCACTCCGGGTCAGCAGACGCCAGCCCCGCCGTCGGCGGCAGGACGCCGTGATGGATCGCCATCGCAGTGGCGAACGCCTCGATCGCTCCGGCCGCCCCGAGACAGTGTCCGACCATCCCTTTGATCGAGACCACCGGGATGCGGAAGGCCCGCTCCCCGAAGACCGTCTTGATCGCCCGGGTCTCGGCGGGATCGCTCTGCTCCGTGCCGGTACCGTGCGCGTTGATGTGATCCACCTCGCCGGGCGCGACGCCGGCCGACGCCAGCGCCGCCTTCATGGAGCGGGCCAGGCCGTCGCCCGATGGGTCGGGGGCGGTCATGTGGTGCGCGTCGGCCGACATGCCGCAGCCCGCCACCTCGGCATAGATCCGGGCCCCCCGCGCCTGGGCCGCTTCCGTCCCTTCCAGCACCATGAGGGCGGCGCACTCCCCCAGCGACATCCCGCGCCGCCGGCGATCGAACGGCCGGCACGGATCGGGATCGACGAGCCGCAGCGCGTTGAAGCCGGCGAAGGTGGTGCGCGATAGCGTCTCGACCCCCCCGGCCAGGACGAGGTCCAGCTCGCCGGAGGCCACCAGCCCGGCCCCCAGGCCGATGGCGATCGTCGCCGAGGAGCAGGCGTTCATGATCGTGGTGGCCGTCCCCCGGTAGCCCAGGCGGGAGGCGATCCGGTCGGCCGTCGTCGCGGGAAAGAACCCGAGCGCGGAGGACGGCCGCGGACGCCGGGGCCCGGAGGCGGCCCGCAGGTAGTCCTCCGCCTGCAGGAGCCCTCCGCCCCCGCCGCCGAGAACCACCCCGGCCCGGGAGGGATCGATGCGCGTCCCGTCCAGGCCGGCGTCTCCGGCGGCCTCGAGGGCCGCCATCAGGCCCATCCGATCGCCGCGCGAGGCGCGCCCGCGATCCTTCGCCTGGAGATGGCGGTCCGCGTCGAAGGCGACAGCCTGGGCCGCCGTGTGAGTGCGGTCCCCCGAGGTGTCGAAGAGGGTGACCGGGCGGATGCCGATCCGGCCTTCGAGCAGGCCATCCCAGGTCTCGCGCGCCGACCCGCCGAGCGCCGAGACCACCCCGAAGCCGGTGATCCCCACGCGCCGGGCCATCACGCCTCTCCGGCACCCGGCGGGCGGTCCTTGGCCGGAGGGCGACCACCAGCGGGCGGGGCGCTCCCCGGGCCTTCGGCCCCGGCGGCGATCGTGAACTCCCCCTCGGCCACCAGGGAGCCGGGGTCCTCCCCTCCGACCGTCTCGGCCCGGCTGTGAACGCGGATCATGCCGCCGAGGCGCGCCGTGATCGCGGCCGAGATGCGCAGCCGATCGCCGGCCCGGACGGGGCGATGGACACGCACACCGTCCATCGCCACGACCACGCCCGGCCCCGGGACCTCGGCCGGCGCCGGAGGAGCGTCAGCCCGCACCAGGGGGAGCGCCGACCTGGCCAGGGGGACGGCCGCCGGCACCAGCGGGAGGGCGGCCTGCGCCAGAGCCTCCACGAGCAGGGAGGAAGGATAAGGGCCGCCCGGCGCCTCGCGGCCGTCCTGAAGGGCTTCGCCGGCGGTGATGACCTTGATCACCGTGCAGCGATCCCGGCCGACCTCGAGGACGCGATCGACGAGGCGAAAGGGGAAGGCGTGGGCGTCGCTCACTTTCGTGCGAGTTTAGACGACGTCCCTCATTCTTGCAACCGAGGGAGCCCCTCTGATATAAGGCCGCGAGCGCCATGGGCGTCGATCACCGCGGACTCCGGCAGGAACTCAAACGGTTCATCGTGCGGCGCCTGCGTCTCGCGCAGGTCCGGCCGGAGGCGATCCAGGACGAGGCGCCGCTCGCCGGGGGCGGGCTCGACCTGGACTCGATCGACCTGCTGGAACTGGTGGTCGGGCTGGAGAAGGAGTACGGCCTGAGGATCACCGACGTGGCGGAGGGGCGGCGGGCCCTGGCCTCGGTCACCAGCCTGGCCGAGTTCGTGACCTCGAGGCGCGGCGCAGCCTGACGGCGCCGATGCCCCCTCCTTCCACGCCGGGACTCGTGGCGGTCATCCCGGCCCTCAACGCCGGGAAGACGATCGGGACGGTCGTCGCGGGCGCCCTGCGGCACGTGCCGCGGGTCATCGTCGTGGACGACGGATCGACCGACGACACCGCCTCCCGGGCCGCCGCGGCGGGGGCCGAAGTCATCCGCCATCCCAAGAACCGCGGAAAGGGGGCCGCCCTGGCGACCGCCTTCGAGGCCCTGCTCGCGGAACGACCCTCCTCCGGCCGGGACGACGACGCGACCTTCGCCGGGGCGATGACGCTGGACGCCGACGGCCAGCACGACCCCGAGGACATCCCCCGTTTCGCGGAGCTCTTCCGGCGCGAACGGCCGGCCATCACCGTCGGGTCGCGCGCCGGGCAGTTCGCGCACATGTGGGGGCCGAGGCGCGCCCTGAACCGCTTCTCCTCCGCCTCCCTGCGGTTCTTCGCGGGGGCCGACCTGCCCGACTCGCAGAGCGGCTTCCGCCTGTACGACGCGCTCTTCCTGAGACGTTTCCGCCTCGCGGGGGAGCGGTACGAGGCGGAGATGGATGCCCTGATGCAGGCGGCCCGCGCCGGGATGCGGATCGCCTCCGTGCCGATCCGCCTCACGGTCGCGGACGGCCGGGCGACCAGCCACTACCGGCCCTTCCGCGACACCTTCCGCATCGTCGGCGCGGTCCTGGCGCGCTGGCTCCGGCGCCGGACCGGGCGCCCGGTCGAAGGCACAGCCCCGCCCCCGGCCGGAGGTCCGCGATGACCGGGCGGGACGCCCGGCGCAAGATCCTGCTCATCTCCGCCTCCCACTTCGAGCCCGACGGGAGGGTCGCCCGCGTCCCCCGCTACTGGACCTCCGGCCTGACGCTCGTGCACCTGGAGGCGCTGACGCCCCCCGACTTTGCCGTGCGGCTCGTGGATGACTTCATGAACGAGCCGCCGCCCGACGCCGACGCCGGCCTGGTCGGGATCACCGCCATGGGCCTGCAGATCGGCCGGGCCTACCGGCTGGCCGATCACTACCGCGCCCGCGGCAAGACGGTCGTGATGGGGGGCGAATGGGTGTCGCTGAACCCGGAGCAGGCCCTCGAGCGCTGCGACGCCATCGTCAAGGGAGAGGCGGAGTACGCCTGGCCGGAACTCCTCGCGGACTACCAGCGCGGATCGTTGCGAAAGCGGATTTACGAGGGCGACCGGCTGCACGATCTCAAGGGGCTGCCGCAGGCCAACCTCGACCACCTGCCGCTCTGGCGCCCCGAGCTGATGCGCGAGAAGGTCTACCGCGAGTACTATTTCCAGTTTCCCCTCTACGTGACCCGCGGCTGCCCGTTCCGCTGCGAGTACTGCTGCATCACCAAGTTCCACGACGCGACCTATCGCAAGCGGCCGATAGGCGAGGTGCTGCGCGACATCGACGCCATCCGCGCCAAGGGATCACGCAACATCCTGTTCATGGACGACAACCCGGTCGCCGACCGGCACTACGCAAAGGAGCTCTTCCGCGCCATGATCCCGAAGGAGATGCGCTGGTGCAGCCAGTGCACCATCCAGATCGCCGAGGACCGGGAGCTCCTCGATCTCGCCGCGCGGAGCGGCTGCTTCCTGCTCTCCATCGGCTTCGAGACGATCAAGCAGTCGAACCTCGATGGCATCAACAAGCCGTGGGCCCGGGCCCGCGAATACGCCCGCATCCTCCGGGACCTGCGCCGCCGGGGCATCCAGGTCGTCGCTCTCATCATGATCGGCCTGGACGACGACGATCCGGCCGACTTCGACCGCACACT
>JACQNT010000191.1 GCA_016202915.1 Acidobacteriota bacterium | reverse complement strand
GTTCAGGACCCTGCCGGAAATCGTCCCGGTGGTCGAGGTGAGCGCGCTGTTGGGATAGAGGAAGGAGGCGCCGGAGATGTCGTCCTGCGACAGGGAGCGGCCCTGGGTCGTCCGCGAGCCGAAGGGATACATCGTCGCCTGGTAGGTGAAATCGCCCGAGCTGAAGCCGGAAACCTGCAATCCGGTCGTCGAGTTGAACCGCCCGGCCACCGGGCTATGATCGAGCCCGAGGCAGTGCCCCATCTCGTGGGTGGTGATCTCCCCGAGGTCGTATGTCGAGCGGCCGCCCGATGACGGCAGGATCTGGTTCGAATCGGGCGCCCCCGTCGTGCTGAAGTTGTAAAGCCTCTCGTTGAACACGATGTCGCAGTCGGTGATCCGCCCGTCGCTGGCGACCCAGAAGAAGGCGACGGCGATGGCGCCACCGATGCGGCCCTGGGCATCGGCCTCGGCGAAATAGACCTGGTTGCGGCCGTCGTTGGCCAGGCCGGCGGAGGCGTCGATCGGATTCGCGAGGTCGAACGAGCGCGGCCCGGGCGGCTCGGAGACGTCAGCGTCGGAGGTGGCGACATCTGTCCAGCGCGCAATGCTGTCGGTGAGCGCCGTCAGATCGGAGCCGTTGGTGATCCGGAAGGAAGCGTCCTTCTCCAACCTCAAGACAAGGCTGTTGTTGGGGGCGTGGAGCCCGACGTCTCCGAAGCCGAGGTCGACGAGGTTCGACTGGACGTAGGCGAGGGCGCCGGTCGCCACGAGGAAACCGGTCGCCCCCATGAGGAAGACCGCGGGAAGGACGCGCGCGGCTGCCGGGCGGCGTCTCACTCCGCTCCCGCCTTCCGGCCGCGCGCCGCCAGCCCCTCGATCTCCCGCAGGAACTGGCCCAGCTCGACGGGGCCTGTCGCGGCCTGACCGCTCACCGGCCTGCCCTCCCTGTCGAGGTAGGAGATCCCTCCCGCCCTCGGGTGGACCAGGTCCCTGCCGGTCTGCCGGTCGCGTCGAACGTCCAGTCTCCCCAGGTTCCAGCCGACTACGGCCAGGCGGCCGCTCTCCGGTCCCGCTACCGCGCCCGGCGCGCTGCCCGGAGCGTTCCCGGCGGCGCTCCCCGAAGCGGCGGCCCCAGCGCCCGCCGGCTCGAGGAAGACGATCACCCGTTCGCCCACCCTGAAGACGGGGGCCCCGGAGGCGACCATGATCTGGTCGCCCACGCTGCCGCCCGGCACTTCGAAGGTGACCCTGGCGCGCGGCCCGCCCTTGATGGCGCGCTCGACGGACGCGGTGACCCGGGTGACGACGATCCGGCCGTCCTCGCTCCAGGCGCCCGCGGCCTCCTCCACCTTCCCGAGGACGATCACCTCGGCCCGCGCCGCCATCTCCTCCAGGCTAAGCCAGGGGACGACGGCGGCCCGGGCCGGGAAAGAGGCGGACCCGCCGGCGAGAAGGCAGAGGACGAGGAATGCCGGTAAAGCGTGAGAATGGGCTGGCCGGACGCTGCCGGCGTGAAGCATCTCGAATCGGCTCAATTCTTTTCTCCAGTACGGCTGACGGAAATATACGCCCAACGAGCGGCCCGGTCAGGGCAAGTCGCGGCGAGTGCTGCGTTCAGGCCGCAGGCGGCCGGCCGGGGGGCCGGTCGTTCCGGCGGTGGGTGGCCGTCACCACCGTTTGGATCCCCCCGCGCACGTTGAAATCACCGATCACCGTCATCTCCCTCGGCTTCAGGAGCGCCACCAGGTCATCCAGGATCCGGTTGGTGACCTCCTCGTGGAAGTGCCCCTCGTCCCGGAAGGACCAGAGGTACAGCTTCAGCGATTTCAGCTCCACGCAGAGGGCATCGGGCACGTAGCGGATCCGGAGCGTGGCGAAATCGGGCTGCCCCGTGCGGGGACAGAGGCAGGTGAACTCCGGGCTCTCGAAGGAGATCTCGTAGTCGCGCTCCGGGTTCGGATTGGGGAAGGTCTCCAGGGCCCTGGAGGGCTTCGTCGGCATCGGCCTCAGCTCCCCTGCTCCTCCGGGGCGGGCTTCGGCTCCAGATGTTTCGCGAAGAACGCCTGCGTGCGGGCCCAGGCATCGACCGCGAACTGCCTGTCATAGGAGGGACCCTGCTCGTTGAAGAAGGCGTGGCCGACCCCCGGATAGATCTGGATCGCCGCCACCTTGCCGGCGGCCTGCAGCGCCTCTTCGAACTTCCTCACGTCCTCCACGGGGATGCCGCGGTCCTCCCTGCCGAAGATCCCGAGGAGCGGGGCGCGCAGCGGCTCCACCGCCTCGCGGGTCGTCTCGACGCTGCCGTAGAACATCACGGTCGCCTGCACCTCCGCCCCCTGGAGGGCGGCGGCGAGCGACAGCCGTCCTCCCATGCAGAAGCCGACCGTGCCGACCCGGCGGCGGTTCCCGCCGCCCAGCGAGCGGAGATGGTCGGCCGCTCCTTTGATCAGATCGACCGCGCGGTTCTCGCTGAGCCCGCGCATCAGCTCGTGGGCCAGCCCGCGGTCGGCCGCCAGCTTGCCGCGGTAGAGATCCGGCGCGATCGCGAGGTAGCCGTCGCGCGCCAGCCTGTCGGCCACCCCCTTGATCTGATCGTTGAGCCCCCACCACTCGTGGATCACGACGACGCCGGGCGTACCCCGGTCCTCCTCCTCCGGCCGCGCCAGGTAGGCCCGCACCGTCTCGCCGCCCGCCTTGTAGGACACCATCTCTCCCGCGCGCTCCGCGGCCACAGCGGCCGCCACGGACAACGCGAGCGAAACCGCCAGCGGCATCAGGAGGCGCGCCGGCCCTGCGCCTGCGAAGAACCGCCCCTCTCGGGGGCCCCGGAGATCCCGTCGCATGCTGAACTCCCTCCCGTCGAAGCGCCCATTTTACGACGACCCCTCGAGTGGGAACCACCAGGGCTTGGTCGTCCCCTCGATGTTCCCAGTGGACGTGCCTGGTCTGCTGGAACTCCTCCAGCTCCGTGGCCGGGTCCACGACCTCGACCCTCGCCCCCGTGGCGCTGTCCTCGTGCCGCCCGCCGATCCGGAGTCTCCTCATGCGGCGCTCCGTTGTCCGGCGGCCGACTTCTTGCGTGGCAACAGGCCGTGTGGCGCGGATCTTATCCTAAGATGAAGGCTGGGGCGCGGCGCCGCGGAACCCCTGGGGCGCCTCCTCCGAGGACCTGCGGGCGGCCCTGGATCAGATGGTCGCGGCGGGGATCCTCACCTGGGAAGAGGTGGAACGCTTCGAGGAGTCGTGAGGGCGGCCGGGGACCCACGGAATGCAAGGCAAGAGGCTGTGGCCCGTCGGGATCTTTGCCTTCGCGATGGCCTACGCGGAGGCGGCGGTCGTGGTCTACCTGCGCCGCCTCTTCGGCATCGAGGACCTGATGCGCGACGTGCCGCCGCTGGATCCGCTCATCGCGCTGGTCGAGGCGGGGCGGGAGGCGGCCACGCTCCTGATGCTGCTGGCCGC
>JACQNT010000185.1 GCA_016202915.1 Acidobacteriota bacterium | reverse complement strand
CGCGTCGGGGCGGGGATCACCGCGGAGATCGGGACGATGAAGGTCACCGAGCAGATCGACGCCATCCGCGCCATGGCCGCCAACCCGGTCAGGAAGCTGGTCGTCCCGAAGGTGCTGGCGATCGTGATCATGCTCCCGATCCTGGTCGTCCTGGCGGACTTCGTCGGGATCATGGGCGGGCTGGTCATGGCGGTCACCACGCTCAACCAGCCTGGCTCGCTCTACTTGCAGCATGTCACCATGGCCCTGAGCCTGCACGATGTCATGAGCGGGCTGGGCAAGACGGTCTTCTTCGCGCTGTTCATCTCGCTCATCGCCTGTCACTTCGGCCTCAACGCGACAGGGGGGGCGGACGGAGTGGGACGCGCCACCACCCGGACCGTCGTGGCCGCCTCCCTGTGCGTGCTCATCTCCGACTTCTTCCTGACGAAGTTCTTCCTGGTGTTCTGAACCGGACCCGATGGACGCTTCGTTCGTCAGGTTCGAGGATGTGCACAAGGCGTTCGGGGGCAAGAAGGTGCTGGAGGGGATCACCTTCGACATCCGCCGCGGCGAGACGATGGTCGTCCTCGGCGGGAGCGGCAGCGGCAAGTCGGTCCTGATCCGGCACATCATCGGGCTGCACCGCTCCGACCGGGGGCACGTGCTCGTGGACGGAGAGGACATCGGGGACTACGACGAGGAGGCCCTCGTCCCGGTGCGCAAGAAGGTGGCCATGCTGTTCCAGGGCGGGGCGCTGTTCGACTCCATGAACGTGCGGGAAAATGTCGCCTACGGGCTGCGCGAGCACACCGATCACTCCGAGGAGGCGATCCGGGGGATCGTCCGGGAGAAGCTGGCGCTCGTGGGCCTCGAGGGGGTGGAGGACCTGATGCCCGCCGAGCTGTCGGGCGGCATGAAGAAGCGGGTGGCCCTGGCGCGCTCGATCTCCATGGAGCCGCGCTGCATCCTGTACGACGAGCCGACGACCGGCCTCGATCCGGTGACCGCCACGACGATCAACGAGCTGATCCGCGACATGCAGCGCCAGCTCCGGGTGACCTCCGTCGTCGTGACGCACGACATCGACAGCGCCTTCATCGTCGGCGACCGGATCGGCTACCTGTACGACGGCAGGATGCACTTCGTGGGGACGGTGGACGAGGCCCGCTCCTCCAGGGAGCCGCGCCTGCGCCACTTCCTGAGCGGCGGGAAGGAGGAGCCCCATGCGCCTGTCTAGGGTGTCCAGGGAGATCAGCGTCGGGGCGATGGTGTCGCTCGGACTGGTCGTGTTCGGGGTCGCGGTGATGGCGATCAGCAAGGAGTCCCGCCTGTTCACGCCGAAGAACAACTACTGGAGCCGCTTCGACAACACCAGCGGCCTGGCGGAGGGATCGCCCGTGCGGCTGGTCGGGGTGCAGATCGGATCGGTCTCCGACATCGAATTCCCCAAGGACATCAGGGAACCCAAGATCAAGGTCGTGTTCACCGTGGACCGGGCCTACGCCAGCCGCATCCGGGAAGGGACGCAGGCCTCCCTCAAGTCCCAGACGTACCTCTCCAACGAGAAGTACATCGAGCTGACGCCGGGCGACCCGGACCGGCCGCTCCTGCCGAAGAACGGCTTCATCGAGACGGGCGTCTCGGTCTGGGAGGAGACGCTGCAGCAGGGGCAGGGGATCGCCGACGACCTCAAGGAGATCACCGCCTCCCTCCGGGACCTCCTGGTCGCCATCAATCGCGGCGGGGGGATCGTCCAGGAGATGATCCACAACCCCGAGTTCGGCCGCCAGGGCGTGGCCAACCTCGAGGGCAGCCTGTCGTCCCTGCGCCACACCCTCGAGGGGGTGGAGAAAGGGAAGGGGTTCGCCGGGGCCCTGCTGACCGACGAGCAGTTCGCGCGCAAGGGGATTGAGAACATCGACGCGACCCTGACCCACCTGCGATCGGTGATGGAGAAGCTCGACGGCGACCAGGGAGCGATCGCCTCGCTCACCTCGCCCGACGGGGAGGGGAAGCGGGCCATGGAGGACCTGCGCGCCGCGTCGGCTTCCCTGCGCCGGGTCGCCGAGGGAGTGGGCGAGGGGCGGGGCCTCATCGGGCGGCTGACGAACGACGAGCGCTACGCGGACGGCCTCCTCAAGAAGATCGACGGCGCCGCCGGACACGCCGAGTCGATCCTGCGCAAGATCGACGCGGGCGAGGGGACGCTCGGCGGAGTCGTGAACGATCCGGAGGTCTACGAAGGGCTGAGGGACATCGTGGCCGGCATCGAGAAGAGCCGGCTCGGGAAGGGGCTACTCAGGCGCTACGGGAAGAAGGGGGCCCAGGAGCGCTCCGGGCAGGAGGGAGAGCAGGGTGGCGACGAGGACGAAGGGGAGAAGGAAGGCCCGGACGGGCCCCCGGCCCCCAAACAGGACCCGTAGCCGGAACGGTCCCGTGGCGGGCATGGTGGAGACCCCGGCGCCTCCGGAGTCCGGGGAGGCGGAGCGGCTGGCGGCCCGGCTGCGCAGCGGCCAGGCCACGGTCGCGGTGATCGGCCTCGGGTATGTCGGCCTGCCGCTGGCCTGCGAGTTCGCCGGGGCCGGTCTCGCCGTCCACGGCATCGATACGGACGAGGGCAGGGTCAGGCGGGTCCGAGACGGAGAGTCCTATGTCCAGGACGTGCCTGGCGAGACGGTCCGCCGCCTCACGCGGGACGGGAAGCTCCGGTCCTCCACCGATTTCTCGGTCCTGTCGCGCGCCGACGCGGCGGTGATCTGCGTCCCCACGCCGCTGCGCAAGACGCGCGACCCGGACATCTCCTGCATCGTCTCCGCCGTCGATCAGATCGCCCGCCACCTTCACCCCGGCCTGCTCGTGGTGCTGGAGAGCACCACCTACCCCGGGACGACCGAGGAGGTGATCCTGCCCAAACTGGAGTCGACCGGGCTCAAGGTGGGCAGGGATTTCTTCCTGGCCTTCTCCCCCGAACGGATGGACCCCGGCAACGCGCGCTTCAACACCCGGAACACGCCCAAGATCCTGGGCGGGGTGACGCCGGCCTGCGGTCGGGTGGCGCGGGCCCTCTACGAGCAGGCGATCGATCGCGTGATCCCGGTCTCCAGCACGCGCGCGGCCGAGATGGTCAAGCTCCTGGAGAACACCTTCCGCAGCGTCAACATCGGGCTGGTCAACGAGGTCGCCCTCATGTGCGATCGGCTGGGCCTCGATGTCTGGGAGATCATCGACGCCGCGGCGACCAAGCCCTTCGGCTTCATGGCCTTCTACCCGGGCCCGGGCCTGGGGGGCCACTGCATCCCGATCGATCCCCACTACCTCTCCTGGAAGCTGAAGACCCTCAACTACTACGCCAAGTTCATCGAGCTGGCCTCCGAGATCAACGGCAACATGCCGCACTACGTCGTCGGCAAGGCGGTCGACGCCCTGAACGAGCAGGAGAAGAGCGTGCGGGGGGCCCGGATCCTGATCCTGGGGGTCGCCTACAAGAAGGACGTCGGCGACGTGCGCGAGTCGCCGGCGATGGACGTCATCAAGCTGCTCGCCGATCGCGGAGCGGACATCCGCTACAGCGACCCGTACGCTCCCGAGATCGTCATGGACGAGGGCGCCCGGCACCGCTCGACGCCGCTCGATGAGAAGGCCCTGCGCGAGGCCGACCTGGTGATCATCGTGACCGATCACTCCTGCTACGACTACGACTTCATCGTGCGCCACGCCCGCTCCGTCCTGGACACGCGCAACGCCACGCGCGCCGTGCGCTCCGGGCGCGAGAAGATCCGGAGGCTGTGAAGGTGGCCAGCGTCCTGGTGACCGGCGGCGCGGGGTTCATCGGGTCCCACCTCGCCGAGGCGCTCCTGGCGGCGGGGCGCGAGGTGGTCGTCCTCGACAACTTCGACGACTTCTATCACCCCGAGGTCAAGAGAAGGAACCTGGAAGCGCTCTCGGGACGCCCCGGCTTCGCCCTGGTGGAGGGAGACATCCGGGACGAGGGGCTCATCGAAGACCTCTTCAAGACGCAGCCGATCGGCGTCGTCGTTCACCTCGCCGCGCGGGCCGGAGTGCGCCCCTCCATCCAGCAGCCGGCGCTCTACTGCGACGTGAACGTGCGGGGGACGGCCATCCTGCTGGAGGCCTGCCGCAGGCACGGGATCGGGAAGTTCATCTTCGGGTCCTCCTCGTCGGTCTATGGGAACAACTCCAAGGTGCCGTTCTCCGAGAAGGACGACGTCGAGGGGCCGATCTCGCCCTACGCCGCGACCAAGAGGGCGGGAGAGCTGCTGTGCGCGACCTACCACGCCCTCTACCAGCTGAACGTCTTCGCGCTCAGGCTCTTCACCGTTTACGGCCCACGGCAGCGGCCGGAGATGGCGATCCATAAGTTCACCCGCCTGATCGACCGGGGCCTGCCACTGCAGCGCTTCGGGGACGGCTCGACGCGGCGCGACTACACCTTCATCAGCGACATCATCAACGGCGTCATGCGGGCCATCGAGCGGGTGCAGGGGTTCGAGATCATCAACCTGGGCGGATCGCAGAGCACCCCCCTGGACCAGCTCATCGGCCTGCTCGAGAGGCATGTGGGGCAGAAGGCGATCGTCGAGGGGGAGCCGGGGCAGCCGGGCGACGTCGTGGCGACCTGGGCGGACGTCCTCAAGGCGCGGCGGCTCCTCGGGTACGAGCCCAAAGTCCCGCTCGGCGAGGGACTGGCCCGCTTCGTGGAGTGGTACCGCGGGCTCAAGGAGCGCTGATGAACATCGCGGTCGTCGGGACGGGGTACGTGGGGCTCGTGACCGGCGCCTGCTTCGCGGAGTTCGGCATCGGCGTCATCGGGGTGGACAAGGATGCCGCCAAGATCGCGCTCCTCCAGAAGGGGAAGGTGCCGTTCTACGAGCCCGGCCTCGAGGAGCTGGTGGCCCGCAACATGCGGGAGGGGCGGCTGGCGTTCACGGCGGACCTCCGGACGGCCGTGGAGAAGTCCCTCGTGCTGTTCATCGCGGTGGGCACGCCGCCCGGGGACGGGGGCGCGGCCGACCTCAGCTTCGTGCGCGAGGTGGCGGCCGGCATTGCGCGCTTCATGAACGGCTACAGGGTGATCGTGACCAAGAGCACCGTGCCGATGGGGACGGGGGCGATGATCCGGCGCCTGATCGAAGAGAGCCAGACGGCCCGGGTCCCGTTCAGCGTGGCGAGCAACCCCGAGTTCCTGCGCGAGGGGGCGGCCATCGAGGACTTCATGCGCCCCAACCGCGTCATCATCGGGGCCGAGGACCCCCAGGCGATCGCCATCCTGAAGGATCTCTACAACCCGCTGTACCTCATCGAGACCCCGTTCGTGATCACCACGGTGGTCAGCGCCGAGATGATCAAGTACGCCTCCAACGCGTTCCTGGCGACGAAGATCTCCTTCATCAACGAGATCGCCGCGCTGTGCGAGTCGGTGGGCGCCGACGTGCACGAGGTGGCGCGCGGCATGGGGCTGGACAACCGGATCGGCCGGAAGTTCCTGCACCCCGGACCGGGGTTCGGGGGCTCCTGCTTCCCGAAGGACACCCGGGCCGTCATGAGGATGGCCCGGGAAGCCGGCGTCGGGGCACTGGTCGTGGAGGCGGCGGTGGAAGTGAACGAACGCCAGATCGGGCGCATGGCGGAGAAGATCCGGCGCGCCGCCGGCTCCCTGCGGGGGAAGAAGGTGGCCTTCCTCGGGCTCGCCTTCAAGCCGAACACCAGCGACACGCGCGACTCGCCCGCCGTCCGGATCATCCGGGAGATCCTCGCCGCCGGGGCCCGCGTGCGCGCCTACGATCCGGCGGCCGTCGAGGAGGCGCGCCAGGCTCTCCCGGATCTCGAGTACGCGGAGGACGCCTACGATGCCGCCTCGGGCTGCGACCTGCTGGTCATCGCGACGGAGTGGAACCAGTTCCGCAACCTCGACTGGACCCGGATGAAGGAGGTCCTGAGGTCTCCCACCGTGGTCGACCTGCGCAATGTCTACGAGCCCCGGCAGATGAAGGAGCTGGGATTCGCCTACAGCAGCGTGGGTCGCTAGAATGGGGCGGCGGCGCTACCTGGTGACCGGGGGGGCCGGCTTCATCGGGTCGAACCTCGTGGAGGCCCTGCTGCGCCGCAGCGAGGAGGTCGTCGTCCTCGACGACTTCTCGACGGGGCGGCAGGAGAACCTCGACCAGGTCGTCCGGCAGCGCCCGTCCGGGACGTCTGAGCCCGAGGTCATCCGGGGGGACCTCCGGGACGCGGGGGTCGTACGCCGGGCCGTGCGCGGGGCCACGCACGTCCTCCACCAGGCGGCCCTCCCCTCCGTGCAGCGCTCGGTCGAGGACCCGCTGTCCAGCCACCAGGTCAACGTCACGGGCACCGTGAACCTCCTGCTGGCGGCGCGCGATGCCGGCGCCCGGCGCTTCGTCTACGCGTCGTCCTCCTCCGTCTACGGCGACGCCCCGCAGCTGCCCAAGGCGGAGACGATGACCCCCGCGCCGCTCTCCCCCTACGCCGTGAGCAAGCTGGCGGGCGAGCACTACTGCGCCGTCTTCCACGCCCTCTACGGTCTGGAGACGATCGCCCTGCGCTACTTCAACATCTTCGGGCCGCGGCAGGACCCCAACTCCGATTACGCCGCCGTGGTCCCCAATTTCATCAAGGCGGCGATCTCCGGGCGGCGGCCGACGATCTACGGCGACGGGTTGCAGT
>JACQNT010000200.1 GCA_016202915.1 Acidobacteriota bacterium | reverse complement strand
CCTGTGGAGGGACCTCAGGCGGCCGAGGGAGAGCGACAGCCTCACCTGGCTCCGCGCCAGGTCGCGGGCCAGTTCGTTCAGGCGACCGACGGCGGCCTGGAGCCGCCGGCCGTCCTCACGGAGGACCGACTGCCTGCCCTGGCACTCCATAAGCAGGGCCCTGACGGAGGCGATCTGGCCGGGGAGCGGCGCTGCGGCCGACCGGCGGGCTCTAAAGCGAAGCAGTTTCATCGGCTTCCCGGCTGCATCGGGTGAACGAAGCATACGCCAAAACGCACGCGGATCAAGGATCACTCCGTCAGTACTAAGCCTCAATTGTACTTGACTTTGTGGGGAGAGCGCCGTACTAAGGGTGAGGCTTTCGCAGGCTGATCTGTCCGAGATTCCCGAACCAGATCCATTGGGGCAGTACTCCCATGCACAGGGCGTCCCGGTCGACTCTCATCGCGCTGTCCTTCCTTTGCCTGCTTCGGTTGTGGCCGGCCCCCCCCGCCTCCTCCCCCTCGGGCCGGCCCGGATCCGGCGTGGCGACGATCGAGCCAACCCTCCCGCTCACCATCGATCTCCGGCCGGGACCGGCGGCCGAGTCCCGTGCGGGCGGCGGCCGCATCGCCCTCGAAGTGGAGATCGAGGCCGGCCCGGACATCTCCGACCTGTCGCTCGCCCTCGTCCTGCCCGACGGCCTCCGCGCGGAGGAGGACCCGCTGCCCTCGGACCACACGATCGCCCTGCGGATGGCGCAGCGCCGCCTGTACGTCGTGCCCCTGATCGCCGCCCGTGCCGGCGTCTTCCCGGTCCAGGTCGAGGCGTCCTTCCGGGACGATCAGGGGCGCACGTTCCGAACGCGCCAGGGTATCGATCTGAGGTTCGGGCCGCCCCGCCCTGAGGGCCGTTCCCATGCCGGAGCCTACGAGGTGGTGGCGGTGCCGCTCCAGGAGCCGGGGCGATGAGCCGCCTCGCCCGGGCCCTTTGCATCGCCGCCGCTCTCACGGCCTCCGCCGTTCCCGCCTCGGCCGACTGGAACGTCAGCGGGCGCTTCCTCTACGTCGACCGGCCCTTCAGCCCAAGCGGCTTCACAGGGGAGCAGGTGACCCTGCCGATCCGCTTCGCAGTGGTGGAGGTCATCGACGGCTCGCGGCGCGTGGGAGACCCCGGAGTGACGGACGCCAACGGCTTGTTCTCCTTCAGGGTGACGGACACGCGGACGCGGGACGTCTACGTGCGCTGCCTGGCGCGGCGGCAGACATCGGTGTCGGTGCCGATCGATGTCCGCTCCAGCAGCCAGGCAGCCGACGTCTGGTCCGTCCGCTCCCAGACCTTCGCGGGCCACCTCCCCTCACAGGACCTGTTCGTGGGCGACCTGGTGGCGGTCCCTGAGGCCGGAGGAGAGGCGTTCAACCTCTACGATGTGGCCCTGATGGGGGCGGATTACCTTGACTTTCTGCGGGGCGGACCGGCGCCAGCGCCGCAGCTCGTCGTGACCTTCAGCATCACCAACCCCAGCCTCTCGAGCTTCAGCCCGAGCGGCAACACCATCACCCAGGCGCGCAACGCCGGCTACGACGACACCGTCCTCCTGCACGAGATGGGGCACTACATCGTGCACAACTTCTCCGCCAGCGACAGCCCGGCGGGAAGCCACCGGCTGAGCGACTGCAACCAGGACCTGAGGCTGGCGTTCGACGAGGGGCACGCCTCGGCCTGGGGCAACTCCGTCCGCCGTCACTTCAGCCTGCCCTACAGCAGCACCTACGTGCGCACCACGGGGCAGGCGGGTGCCGGCAACCTGCAGTTCTCCTTCGACATGGAGACCCAGCAGCCGTTCGTCTGCCGCGGCGCGACGAGCGAGATGACCGTTCTCGCGGCGCTCTGGGACCTGATGGACGGCCCAGGCACGACCGACCTGGGCCCCGGCGGGAGCAGCGACGGCACCGATGAGCCGTGGGACCTGCTCCTGGACCTGGATCGCGAGTACTGGCGGGCCCTGGTCAGCAACTATCTGAAGACCGCGGCGAACATCAGCCTGGAGGATTTCTGGGACGCCTGGTTCCACCCGACCGTCGCCAACGGCCGCTGGACGGAGATGGTGTCGATCTTCAGAGAGCTGGGCGTGGAGTACTTCACCGACCCCTTCGAGCCCAACGACCAGGTGAGCGAGGCGAGCCTCCTGTTCGCCGGACCCGCCATCGAGCACCTGACCTTCTACGCCGATCGCAACCTCGACCTGATCGGCGAGCCGGACGCGGACGTCTTCGCCTTCGACGCGGCGGCGGGATCGAGCTACACGATCGAGACGCTGAGCCTGCTCGGTGACGCCAATACGTCCCTGGCGCTCCTCGATTCGAGCGGCGTCACGATCCTGGCGAGCAACGACGATCGCACCGCCGGGGACCCGTCCTCCCTGATCCTCCACACGGCGACCCAGGACGGCCGCCTCTACGTCCGGGCGACCCACGCCCCCGACCTCGGCGTCTACGGGTCCTACGACCTGAGGGTGGCGTTCAGCGGGGGAGGGACCGACAGCGACCTGGACGGCTACCCCTCGACCAACGACTGCGACGACGCCAACCCCGCGATCCATCCGGGGGCGACCGAGGTCTGCAACGCCGCGGACGACGACTGCGACACCCTCGTCGATGAAGGGTTCGACAGGGACGGCGACGGTTTCACCACGTGCGGCGGCGACTGCAACGACGCCAACCCCGCCATCCGGCCGGGAGCGGTCGAGGTGTGCAACAACATCGACGACGACTGTGACGGCGTCATCGACGAGGGGTTCGACCGCGACGGGGACGGCTTCGCGCCCTGCGGGGGGGACTGCGACGACGCGAACCCCGCCGTTCATCCCGCCGCGGCGGAGGCCTGCAACAGTATCGACGACGACTGCGACACCCTCACCGACGAGGGGTTCGACGCGGACGGCGACGGGTTCACCACCTGCCAGGGGGACTGCGACGACACCAGCTCCGCGGTCCATCCCGGGGCGGCCGAGGTCTGCAACGGCGTCGACGACGACTGCGACACCGAGATCGATGAAGGGTTCAATGTCGACACCGACGGGGACGGGCTGCGGGACTGCCTGGACCCCGACGACGACAACGACGGCGTCCCCGACGCCCTCGACTGCGCCCCCCTCGTCTATTCCATGACCCGGCCACCGGCCGAGATCGTCGGCGAAAGCGTGACCGCGCCCGGTCCGGCGACCCGCATCTCCTGGGAGGCGCTCCCGGAGTCGTACGTCTACAACGTCTACCGCGGCAGGGTGCTCACCGAGCTCGGGTGGGCCTTCAGCGGGGTCTGCCTGCTGCCCGAGACGACGGCCACGGTCTTCGAGGACGCGGAGGTGCCGCCGGTCGACTCGTTCTTCTATTACCTGGAGGCCGGGGCCAACCTGTGCGGGGAAGGCTCGGTGGGGACGGGCAGCGGGGGGACGGCGCGCCCGCAGGACCAGCCGTGCGCGGCCCAGGGGAGGGACAGCGATCTCGACCAGATCCTCGACCTGGCCGACAACTGCCCCCTGGCCGCCAACACCGGCCAGGCCGACGGCGATCGCGACGGCCGGGGCGACGCCTGCGACAACTGCGTCAACCTGCCGAACCCCACGCAGCGGGATGCGGACGCCAACGGCGTCGGGGACCTCTGCCAGGACGAGGACCTTGACGGGTTCACCTTCGAGGTCGATTGCAACGATCGCGACGCCGCGATCCATCCGGGGGCGACGGAGGTCTGCAACGGGAAGGACGACGACTGCGACGGCGGTTTGGACGAGGGGTTCGATCAGGACGGGGACGGCTACACGTCGTGCGGCGGCGACTGCGCCGACAACAGCCCCGCGGTCCACCCGGGCGCGGTGGAGATCTTCAACGGCGTCGACGACGATTGCAACAACATCATCGACGATGTCGTCGAGGTGCTCACCATCATCCGGGCCACCTTCCAGGCGTCCAACACGCGGCTGCTCGTCGAGGCGACCACGAACTACCCGCCCGGATCGGTCACCCTCTCCGTCGACAACTTCGGCGCCATGACCTACGTCCCCACGGGCGATCTCTACCGGCTCTCGGTCACGACCGGCTCCAACCCGGGGACCGTGACGGTGCGCTCCACGGCGGGGGGATCGGCGACGGCGCCGGTCGCGCCGATCTGAGGGCCGCGCCCGCGGCCCGGAAGCGCGGTCCGGGAGGCGCCTACCCCTGGTCGATTGACCGGATGACGGGCTCGTTGACGACGATCTCGCCCTGTTCCCGCAACCGCTTCAGGAGCGCCCGGTAGAAGCGGTCCCGGCGCTCGCGCACCAGGGAGTCGCGGATCGCGTCTTGCTGCGAGTCGAACTGGTCAAGGTGGTCGCTGCGCTCCTTGACGCTCAGGAGGACGATCCCGGAGGAGGTGGCGATCGGCTCGCCGATGGCGCCGGGAGCGAGGGCGGCGATCTGCTTTTCGATCGCGGGGTCCGCGGCCAGCCCCGGCAGGGCGCCGCCGCGGGCCAGGTCGGCCTGGGTCTTGAGTTCGGCCTTGAGCCGGCGCGCCACGGCCCGGAGGCCGCCGCCGGATGCCTGCGCCGCGCGGCGGACGTCGG
>JACQNT010000182.1 GCA_016202915.1 Acidobacteriota bacterium | reverse complement strand
TGGCTGGTGCTGGTTCTTCGGGGCGATCGACCACTACAGCGACGACGTGGTCGGCTGGCATGCGGCGAAGATCGGCGATCGCTGGGCGGCCCTGGAGCCCCTCCGTCAGGGCGCCCGCGAGGTCCTCGGCGGGGTGCGGAAAGATGCGGCTCGGGGAGTGAAGATCCGCTGCGACTGGGGCCCGCAGTACATCGCCGACGCCTGGATCGCCGAGGTGAAGTGGCTGGGGATGACGATCACGCCGTCGTACGTCGGCGAGCCCGAGTGCAACGGCGTGATCGAACGGTTCATCCGCACCCTGAAAGAGCAGTGCCTCTACCTCCATCGCTTCCAGTCCCTGGAGGAGGCGCGGCGGATCATTGGCGAGTTCATCGCGCGCTACAACCACGCGTGGCTCATCGAGCGGCTCGGCTATCGCACGCCGGTCCAGGCGCGGGCCGAGGCGCTCCGGAGGGCGGCATGAGCGCGATCGGCGCGAAGACCGGATCGCGCATTTGGCTCAGGAGCCACGATCTCGGGCGAGGCCATACCTCGGTATCCCCCGAAATCGCCCGTCTGAGTCGTCACCAGGGGTTCGCCCACTCTGAGGAGCGGAATGTCCAGGGAACCGGGTGCGGTACATTCGCTTCCTGCGCGCCGCGTACCCCCGTACGTGGGAGGCTCTGACCCGACGCATCAACCCTCCGCCTAAGGAGCCCCCGCCTCCCTAACCGCGGTCGTCAGGTTATACGCTGTATTAACGATCCGCCTGAAGTACCTGATCCCCAGCGTCCCGCTCGCTCCCACAAGATCGCCCTGCTCACGCCGCGGGCTGCCCTTGGACGCATTTCAGGAGCGCATAGCCGCCTTTTCTGCCCTTCCCCGCCTGGCACCGCATCGTCGGCTCCGAGCACCGGGGCTCATCAGCACCTCTGCCGCCGCCCGCTGTCAAGCAAAATTTGCCGTCAGAGGCCCCGCGAGGGCGCCGCAGGCCGTCCGGTGCCCGCGTATGCCGGTCATGGCCGGTGGCCGCGAAGAGCGAGGTGTCCTGGAGGGCTTGGGCGTTGCCCCCGGTAGGGCTAATAGGCCGCGGCTTGACTGGCACCCCCACGCTGGCCATATTGTGCGCAAGAGGGCGCACGATGCAGCGTGCTGAAGGTGGAGTGAGTAGTCGTACTGGTGGGGAGGCGCCGTCCCGTGCTTCTCGAAGGAGGCCGGCTGGGCGCCCAACCCCCGGCGCGCGTAAAGGGATGCTGGAGGAGCGCGCGAACTGGACCCCGGCGCGGATGTATAAGCACCTGTGCGAGTGCTTCCGCCGGGAGCCGGGCAAGCTATTGCTCAGCCAGCGCGAGTTCACCGCCGCGCGGGGAGAGTACGTCCGACACGCCGCGCGCGCCTGGAATGAGCGCCAGTCTGCCCTCGCGGTGGCTGGGAGGCCCGCTCCGCCGCCGAGCCGCCCCGCTCCTTCCCAGCGCAAGCCCCACCGCCGGCGTAAGGCATATCTCCGGCAAACCCGAGAATCCGCCTTCGACCGCGTCCCGGGGGACTGGCGGCTGCGGCCTCAAACTCTGCTGAGGATGCTGCACGAGGCCGAGTTCGCGTGGATCATCCTCCGGGGAGAGGGTCGGGCATTGAGGGTTCAGTCTCGGCGCGCGGAGCCGGTTACCCGGACGCTTAAGGCTCGGTATAACTACCTCCCCCAAGCGCAACGGGAGGGTTTGCTGGAAGATTTGGAAACGCGCCCCTTCGACCACGCGTGTGAGGAACTCGCCGAAAAGCTACACACCAAGCCGGAGTCCATCCCGGTGATGCTCGCGCCGTCACAACGGCGCCGGGCCTCGCTGCCGCCGCAGATCGTCAGGCTGACGCAGGCCGATGAAGAGCCTCCGGACGAGGCCCCACCCGTGCTCGGTCGCCGCCGCACCCCGAAGAAGTCCCCCGCCAGCTAGCGTCCCCGCCGTGCCCCCCTGCACGTAACTCCTTGAATCCAGGCTCGTTTATCGCCTGTTTTCGCTTAATGGCGCGACATCCGCCGCGGCGTTACTTTGGCGACCGATGGCGCACGATGTCGCGCACGGTGTGCGGCGGGAGGCGCGCGGGGAATGACGATGACCGAGACGATTGACCGCTTGTTGACCGCTGAGGAGGCCGCCCGCTTCCTCGGCTTGAAGGTGGCCACGATCCGCCGGCTCACGTACTCCCGGGACCTGCCGGCGGTGCGGCCGACCGGGAAGCGGGCGGTGCGCTATAGCCGGCGGGACCTGGAGGCGTTGCTGCGAATGCGCTCTCAGCCCATGCGGGGGTCCGGGAGCCGGGGAGGGGACGAGGGGGGTAGCCGGTGAACGCCCCCGACCTGCTGACGGCCGCCCTGGAGTACTCTGCGCGCGGCTGGCCCGTCATTCCCGTCGGTCCGAAAAAGCGCCCCGTATGCAACTGGGGAATCTGGCGCCGCCAGGCACAGAGCATGCCAGAGGTACTGGAGCTTTTCTCACGGCCCACGCATGGGCTCGCCCTGCTGACATGGCCCGCGTCTAACCTCCTGGTCTTGGACTTCGACGGGCCGCATGCCGCCGCCGCCTGGGCGACCTCCGGCATCTGCCTGCCGCCCACGGCGCGGACCCGCACCAGGAGCGGAGGAGAACACTGGGTGTACCGCCTGCCCTGTGCCGGGCCGCACTCAGGGGAGGAGCCCACCGAACGGAGGCTCAAGCGT
>JACQNT010000183.1 GCA_016202915.1 Acidobacteriota bacterium | reverse complement strand
TGCGTGTACAGCGCCGCGGGGCACCTTAAAGACCCGGGCCTCATGCGCTGGCGCCCCTTCCGCGCCCCGCACCACACCATCAGCGGCATCGGCCTCGTGGGGGGCGGGTCCGGCCCGAGGGCGGGGGAGGTCACCCTGGCCCATCACGGCGTCCTGTTCCTCGACGAGATGGCGGAGTTCGGCCGCGCCACCCTCGACGTCCTCCGCCAGCCGCTCGAGGACGGCGCCGTCGTCATCACCCGCGCCAACCGCGCCACGCGCATGCCTGCTGACTTCACGCTCGTGGGCGCGATGAACCCCTGCGTCTGCGGCAACCTGGGACGCTCCGACCGGCCGTGCGGCTGCACGCCCGCGATGGTGGCGCACTACCGCAGCCGCGTCTCCGGGCCGCTTCTCGATCGCTTCGACATCCAGGTGGAGGTGCCGCCGGTGCCCCTCGCTGATCTGCGGGACGGACCGGCGGGGGAGGGCTCCGAGGCCGTGGCCTCACGCGTCGCCGCGGCGCGTCGCCTGCAGGCCGGGCGCCTGGCGGGGACGGGCGCCCTCACGAACGCCTCGATGCCCCCGGCCCTGCTGCGGCGGCACGCCCGGCCGGACGCCGGCGGCCGGAGGATCCTCGCTCTCGCGCTCCGCCGTCTGGGTCTGTCGGCCCGGGCCCACGACGCGATCCTGAAGGTCGCCCGGACGATCGCCGACGTCGAGGGATCCGAAGCGATCCGACCGGAGCACGTGGCGGAGGCGGTGCAGTACCGGACGCTCGACCGGGGCGTGGCCGAGGCCGAAGGTGGCGGGTTCCGGTCTGCGGCGGACCCCTGAAGTGGGGCGCGGCGGGTCTCGTTCTCTCGGGGGCGATCCGCAGCACCTCCTCGAAGTCGCGCCGCGCCTTCTCCGGCTTGCCCATGCGCAGGCAGGCCAGTCCCCGGTTGTTCAGCGCCCAGACGTCGGTCGGGTAGAAACGGAGCGACCTGGAGAAGAGACGCAGATTGGACCAGGCGCGGCCTCCCGCGGAGGAGCCACAATGCGCAAGACCGCGACTCCCGTCGTCATCCGCCCGACTCCGCGAGCCGGATCAGCGCCTGGGCGGTCCGGACGTCGGTGACGAGGGTATCGGCGAAGCGGCGGCCGTCGGGGCGCCGGTGCCTGAGCAGCCGGCAGATGGCGCGCTCCTTGTACGGGCCGCCGGCGACGAGGACGATCTCCTGCACCTGGTCCAGGGAACCGGCCCGCGAGGGGCGCGCGTCGTTGCGGGGGGAGAGCGCGGGGTCGGGCAGACCCGTCTCGACGGTGAGGAGGCGCGCGTTGACCTCGGCGATCAGAGGGCCGGCGGATTGGCGGAGCTCGGGCGAATCGTCCGGCCCGGGCACCCAGAACAGGCGGTCGCAGACATCGCTGACGGGGATGTAGCCGTGCTCCTCCCGGAACCGCTGGCAGATCGTCCGGAGCGCCCTGAGCGGGCGGGCGATCGGCGTGGCGCCCCTGTAGGCGGACGGGGGCACCCGCGGCTCCCCCGGAAGGGTCCCGAACGACTGGGGCGCCCCCATGATCCCGAGGCCGATGAAGGCGAGCGTGGGCGCTTTTCTCTCCCACTCCTTCCGCGAGAGGAACGAGGCCTCCTCCTCCAGGGCGCGCGACACGGCCTGGGCGTCCTTCTGAACGAGGGGCAGATGGAGAGGCCGGGCGGCGGACATCGGCACCGCATCGGCGAAGGCATGGGTCACCCTCACGGCGTCGATCGACTGCTGGGCGTACGGCCCGCTCTCCCGCCAGATCCGGCGTACGGCCCGGCCGTGCAGCGCCATGAACGTGATGTTGCTCCTCTTCTGGTGCGCTCCCGGGAGGGCGGCCAGCGCCCGGGCCGCGTGGAAGATCGCCCTGCCCGCTCCGACCCCGACGATGTCGTGGTGCCGCAGCAGGCCTTTCCTGGCCAGCAGTTCCGCCGCCGCGGCGCCGAGGGTCTGGTGCAGGAGGTCATCCTCCCCGTGCGGCCCCGCGTGACACGCGCGCGCCGCGGCTGAGACCGGACCGGGTGTGTCGATCACCACCATGTAGGTGGGCGGGAAGAGCGTCCCCAGCCTGGAGCCGGTCTGGAAATCCCGGCTCTGGCGGGGCGGGAGCTCCTCCTTGACGGTGAGGAGCCCCAGGGTCCGCGCGTACTTGAGCAGGTGGGATGCCGTGTAGGGAGGCAGCTCCAGCTCCCTGTCGATGCCCTGGAGCTGCCAGTCCGGGTGCATGCAGTAGAGCCGGGCAACCCGCGTCGCCATCCGCATCCGTCTCACCGATCTGGGTCTCATGTCCGTTGCCTCCCGTCCTCGCGACGCGCCACGTTCCACGGCCACGGGCGTCGTACCGGAAACTGTCACTATTGTCAAGAATCCCCTCGGCGTTGTGCCGCGGGCCGATCGATTCCGGTTGACGCGCGGCGGGAGCGCGGTACTGTGTCGGGCAACGGGCGGAACGCGGCAGCGCGCGATGCGGCGTCGCGCTCCGGACGGAAAGGAGGACCCCATGACGGACGCAGCGCAGTGCACGGCGAGGAGGAGCAACGGGACGGCCCTCGTGGAAGTTCTGGGAGAGGGGATCCGCGCGAAAACGCCCGTTCCGGAGGCGGGCGCGACGGTGGGGGAGGTGCTCCGGGCCGCCGGGGTGGAGGTCCGGCAGGGCGGATGGGAGCTCTTTGTCGATGGCGTCAGGAGGGAGGCCGACTACCCGCTCCCCGCGGGGGTGGACACGAAGGTCACCTACGCCCCCAGGGTGAGGGGGGCGTAGCGCGGAGCGGAGCGGGCGGCCGGTGGGTCGGGCCTGCGCGGAAGTGGTCCTGGCGGGAGAGGTCCCGCCGGCCGTGCTGGATGAAGCCAGTCTTCCCTTGGCCGCCTGCCTGGAGACGCTCTGCCGCCGCGTGGAGCGGACCCTCCGGGAGGAACGGCGTGAACTCCGTCGCTGGATCCGGCGCAACTCTTCGCGGGACCTCTCCCTGGAGCCCGAAACGGCCGACCTCGCCCACTGCCTGAGGCTCCAGAGGAGGGTGCGCCGGATCGCCCGCCGCCCTTTCCCTCAGGCCCGGAGGCAGGTCCGGCGCCTGGCGGGCCTCCTGCGCGGCGGGGAGTTCCGGAGCCTGCGCTTTCTCGATCGGTCGGTCATCGCGCGCGTCGAGCCCCGCCCCCCCGGCGCCCGCGGCAGGCCCACCCCGCCGTTCACGATCCGGTTCGTCCCCGGCGACCCGCTCTACGCTCCCATCATGATCGAGCGCCACGGAGAGGGACCGCTCGGGCGTACCTTCCTCCAGGTCGCTTCGCATGGTGGGTGCTGGGGGGAGGCGCGGCCGCTCATCGAGGAGGCGATGGAGGAGATCGAGGTCCACGATCTGTTCCTCGTCGCGTTCACCTGGGCGCTGGAGAACCTCTGATGTCGGTCAGGAGCGGTGACTGATGGATTCCGGTCGCCGGACGGGCGCTTCGCACGCATGCGAGGAATCGGTGAGCGCCGCGCGGCGCTTCCTGCGGGCGGCGGCGGCGCTGGCTCTCCGGGAGGACGCGCCCGGAGAGCCGCCCTCCCCGGGGGCGTCGCCGGCGCCGCCGGCCCGCCTGCCGGAAGC
>JACQNT010000184.1 GCA_016202915.1 Acidobacteriota bacterium | reverse complement strand
TCCCCGTCCACCAGTTGCAGCCCTCGCGTCCCGCGGACGACGCGCTGCATCCTGGCGGAGTAGGCCTCCTTGTCGGCCTGCGCGCGGGGCGCCTGGACCGCCGGCCCGCGGCTGGCGTTCAGGAGGCGGAACTGGATTCCGGTCTCGTCGATGGCGCGGGCCATCTCCCCCCCGAGGGCGTCGATCTCCCGCACCAGGTGCCCCTTCGCCAGCCCGCCGATCGCCGGGTTGCAGGACATTCTCGCGATCGCCCGCGCGTCGAGCGTCACCAGGGCGGTCCGGCAGCCCATTCGGGCCGACGCCAGGGCCGCCTCGCAGCCGGCGTGGCCGGCACCGATGACGATGACGTCGTACCCCTGCCGCGGACCGGGCGCGCTCATTTGCCGATGCAAAAGTTCTTGAAGATCCGTTCGTAGATCCCTTCGATCCCGACCTCGCCGGTGATCTCTCCCAGGCGATCGAGAGCCTCCTTCAGGTCGAGGAGGAGGCACTCCTCCCCCACGCCGTCCGCCGCGGCTTGTTCGGCCCGCGCCAGCGCCGCCGCGGACTTCACCAGCAGGTCCCGGTGGCGCGCGTTGGTCACGACGGCCCCTTCGCGCGACGCTATCCCTTCCGATCCGACTTCCACCCCGAGCCGCCGTCGCAGGCCTTCGATCCCGTCGCCGCTCTTCGCCGACACCTCCAGGGCACCCGCTCTCTCCCGGAGCTCGAGCGCCTGATCCGCGCCGATGCCGCAGTCGAGATCGCTCTTGTTGAGAGCGACCACGCAGCGGGAGCCCGCGATCGATGGCAGGAGCGTCCTTTCCTCTTCCTGCATGGGGCGCGAGCGATCGAGAACCAGGAGGAGCAGATCGGCGGTCCGCATCGCCTCGCGCGCCCTCCTGACCGCCTCGGCGTCGGCCTCGTCGCGCGGCGCGTGCAGGCCCGCCGTGTCGATGAGGGTGACCGGGACGCCATCGAGGTCGAGGGTCTCCTCCAGAACGTCCCGGGTCGTCCCGGGGATGGGCGTCACTATGGCTCTGTCTTCATCAAGTAACTTATTGAAGAGGCTTGACTTCCCTGCGTTGGGCGAGCCTACGATGGCGACCCTCGCCCCGTCGCGCAGAAGGCGTCCGCGAACATATGTTGTGGCAAGGGCTTCGATCTCCCCGCGGGCCGCCCGCACCTCTCCCAGGACGCCGCCTTCGGGCAGGAAGAGCCCGGCCTCCCCTTCTTCGGAGAACTCGAGCGACGCCTCGAGGCGCGCCATCACGTCGGCCAGCCGGTCCTTCAGCCGATCGACCTCCTTCGAGATCCGGCCCAGGACCTGGTCGTGGGCCACCTTGGCTTGGAACGCCGTGCGCGCCTCGATCAGATCGCGGATCGCCTCCGCCTGCGTCACGTCGATCCTGCCGTTCAGGAAGGCGCGCAGGGTGAACTCCCCGGGCGTCGCAGGCCGGGCGCCCAGCGCGATCGCTTCCTGGACCAGCAGCCTCGTGATCGCCGGGCTGCCGTGGGCCCACAACTCCGCCGTCTCCTCCCCCGTGAAGGACCGGGGCGGACGGAAGGTCGCCAGGTAGCCGTGGTCGAGCGGCTCCCCCGCCGCCGACACGAACTGCCCGAAGAGCAGACGCCCCGGCTCGGGCCGCCCGTTCTCGATCGGCGCGGCCGCACGGAACATCTCGAGCGCGATCGCGGTGGCCCGCGGCCCGGAGATCCGGACGACGCCGATCCCCCCTCTGCCGGGCGGCGTGGAGAGGGCGACGATCGTGTCCGTGTGGGCGCTCATGGCGATCGGGCCGGGCGGCGATCTACTCGCCGTGACCCTCGGGCGGCCGGCCTTTCCGCGCCGGGAGGATGGCGACCCTCTTGAGGAACCCCTCGCCCAGGCTCTTCGTCTCGATGCCGGAGATCTCGCTGAGGGCCAGGTGGACCAGGCGCCGCTCGTAGGGGTTGAGAGGGCTGAGCACGCACTCCTCGCCCTCTGCCTTGACCTTCTCCGCGGACCGCCGGGCGATCTCCACGATCTCCTCCTCGCGCAGCTTGCGGAAGCCCCCGCTGTCGACGTGGATCTTCCTCCCTTTCCTGCCCCGGTACACGATGCGGTTGAGGAGGTATTGCGCGGCGTTCAGGGCCTCGCCTTTCCGGCCGAGCAGGTAGTCGCGGTCGGGGCCCGTGATGTCGACTTCGATCGTGTCGCCGGCGTCGCGCGCGGCCACGTGCACGTCGAGCCCCAGCCCGCGCAGCATCCGCTCCGCCAGGCGCTCGACCTCGGCCGGATCCGCCGCCGGGGCCTGGTCCGTGCCCTCCGGACCGGCGTCTTCGAAATGCTCGTCGCTGGACACGCTGCGATCCTCACCCCGGCCGCTCCGCGCGGGCCCGCCGGGCCGATCCGCGGCGCCCGCGGGCCCGCGCCAGCCTGCGGCTCCGCGGGCGGCGAGACTCAGGCCCGCTTGCTCCCGGCTTCCGCTTCTTTGTTGATCAGGTACTGCTGGCCGATGCCGAGGAGATTGTTCACCAGCCAGTATAGCACCAGCCCCGAGGGGAGATTGATGAAAAAGTAGGTGAACATGATCGGCATGACGTACATGATCCGCCGCTGGGTGGGGTCGGGGATCGAGCCGGACGTCATCGCCTGCTGCACCAGCATCGTGACTCCCATGACGATCGGCGTCACGTAATAGGGGTCCTTCTGCGACAGGTCCCTGATCCACAGGAGGAACTGCGCCCCGCGGAGCTCGATGGCGATGGTGAGGATCGTGTAGAAGGCATACAGGATCGGGATCTGCAGCAGGAGCGGCAGGCAGCCCGACATCGATCCGAACGGGTCGACCCCCTCCTCCTTGTAGAGGGCCATCATCTCCTCGTTCATCCGCTGCCGCAGCTGGCGCCGGGCGCGCGCGTTCCCTCTCCCGGCCTCCTTCCTCTCGAGCTTGCGGTAGCGCTCGCGCAGCCCCTGGACCTTCGGCTGCAGGCGCTTCATCTTGTCCTGCATCCGGCGCATCTTCAGCTGGCCCTTGTGCATGAACGGGAAGAAGAGCAGGCGGATGACGATCGTCAGGATGACGATCGCCCAGCCGAAGTTGTGGACGTAGTGCTCGAGGAACTTCAGGCCGTAGAAGAGCGGCCGCGCGATGATGCCGAAGAACCCGAAATCAACCAGCCCTTCCAGGCCGAGGCCCAGCCCTTTCAGGAGGTCATAGTCCTTCGGCCCGACGAACAGGCGGACCCGCGAGGCTCCCGCGAGCCTGAGAGCGGCGGACAGGTGGAGGTGCTCCCGGCCCTCCTCGACCAGGCGGAGCGCCTCGAAACGGACCTGCCCCTCGACCGGCGTCTCGGGCACGAGCAACGCGGCGAAATACTTGTCCTCGAGGCCGGCCCAGGCGATGGCGCCGGCGTGCCGCCACGGCTCCTCCGGCTTGAGGCCCGACCCCGGCCGCCTCTCGATGCGGCCCCCGTCCTTGAGGACGGCCGTGGCCGCGTCGGCGTACTGCCCGCTCTCCAGCCCGGTGTGAGCGCCGAACCCGGCTCCCCAGACAAGCGTCGGCGCCACGGGCCTGCCCGCGGCCTCCGCCGCGAAGCTCAGTTCGGTGATGTACGAGTCGTGCGCGATGCGCAGGGACTTGGCGACCGCCGTGCCCCTGCCATCGCTCCAGGTGAAGGAGACCTCGGTGGCGGTCCTCCCATCCTCCGCTCTCTCCTTCCTGTCGGCGCGATAGAGAGCCTCGCCGATCCGCCGCGTCGCCTCGGGATCCTCGACAAGGATCTGCAGCGGGAGGTGGTCGAGCTTGCGCCCGGCCGCGGAAACCAGATCGAGGGGGCGCTTCTCGTCGTCCAGATACTCCTTGAGCTTCCAGGAGGTGACGCGGCCACCGCGGTTGCTGAGGCGGATCTCGAGGAGAGGCGTGGCGACGACGATCTCCTCTTCGGAGGCGGCCCCGATCCGCTCCCCGGGCGGCAGGGCCGGGCGCGCCGCCGCCGGGCCGGGCCCGGAAAGGCCGGCCATCTCCGGCGCCGCGTGCGGCGCCGCGGCGGGAGCGATCTCCTTCGGCGGGGCGGTGGCGTCGCCCGGCCCGGGTCCGGCGCCCGCCGCGGGGCCGGCGTTCCCCGGCTGCGCGCTCCCGTCCGTGCCCTGCGGTGGCGGCTGCGGTGTGAACAGGTACGTCCAGATGAGCAGAAAGCCGACGGAGAGGACGACCGCGAGGATGAGACGCTTGTCCATCAGCGAACCGGGTCGTAGCCGCCGCGCGCGAACGGATGGCAGCGCAGGATCCTGCCGAGGGCGAGGGCGATCCCCTTCAGCAGACCGTGCCTTTCGATCGCCGCGGCGCCGTACTCGGAACAGCTCGGCAGATAGCGGCAGGCAGGCGGCAGCAGCGGAGCGACCCAGCGCCGGTAGATGTCGATGAGGGCCACCGCGGCCGCGCGCGCGTTCCGCGGTATCACGGGACCTTCCGGAAGCGTCTGAGCCGGGCCAGGAACTCCGATTCCAGCCGGTGGTAGTCCGCCCCCGGCAGCCCGGACCGCCCGTTCACCACGATGTCCACGTCCGCCAGCTCCGACCTGTGCCTGCGGAAGATCTCCCGGATGAGCCGCTTGGCCCGGTTGCGCTCGACGGCGCCCCCGATCCGCCGGGTCACGGTGATCCCCAGCCTCGGCCGCCCCGCCGCGTTGCGCATCACGAACAGGACGAAGCTCCCGGACGGAATCCTCAGGCCCTTGTCGTAGATGACCTGGTACTCGCTGCGCTTGCGGATGCGATCCTGGGGACGGAAGCGCTCGTCGGCGGTCACACGGTCAGTCGCCTGCGGCCCTTCGACCGTCGGCGCTTGAGGACATGCCGTCCGCTCTTCGTGCGCATCCGGGCGCGGAAGCCGTGGGTCTTCCGGCGACGGCGGTTGTTCGGCTGATAGGTGCGCTTCACGCTCGTTCTCCGGCACTCCGCTGCGCGGCTCTCTGTGCAGGGAGGCCGGATTATGGACCCCGGCGCCGGGCCTGTCAAGGATCGGCGCGGCCCGACAGAAGCTCCGCAACTTTCGACGGGGGGCAACGTCGTGGGGGGGATAAGTGGTGAGCGAGCAACAGTTCTCCTGGAGGCCGGCGTGAGGTAGTGTGAGGGTTGCTTTCCAGGTCCTCCCGAGTGCGC
>JACQNT010000018.1 GCA_016202915.1 Acidobacteriota bacterium | reverse complement strand
GCCGTGGAGGGCACCTTCAGTTTCGAGGGGATGGCCGCGACGCTCTCCGGCCGCCTGGGCGGATGGGCGGGCCCGCTTTTCGCCCTCGGCCTGTTCGCCGCCGGGTTCTCCTCCGCCATCACCGCCCCGCTGGCGGCCGCCGTTACCGTCAGGGGCCTCTCCGTCCCGGGACTCTCCGCGCCGGGCTTCTCCGCGCCGGGCTTCTCCGGCGAGGAGGCCGCCGGCCGCTGGGGCGAGCGCTCCTGGCGCTACCGGAGCGTCTGGATCGCCGTCCTGCTCACGGGGGTCGGCTTCGGCCTCGCCGGGGTGACGCCGATCCCGGCCATCCTCCTGGCCCAGGCGTTCAACGGCGTGCTCCTCCCCCTGGTGGCCGTCTTTCTCATGATCGTCGTCAACGACCGGGCCGTGATGGGCGAGCGGGGACTGAACGGCCCGGCGGCCAACGCCCTGATGGGCGTGGTGGTGCTCGTCACGCTGGTCCTCGGCGCCTCGAGCGTGCTGCGGGCCGCCGCCACGGCCCTTGGCCTCCCCCCGCCGGGGAGAGGGCCGCTCCTGGCCGCCTCGGGGATCGCCGCCCTCATCATCGCGACGGCGGCAGGACGCACCGTCCGGCGGCGCAGGGGGGCCCGGTGACGGCATCTTGACCCTGCGACGATTCCGGCGCTAGCCTCTACCCGGAAAGAGGCCCCCGTTCGATGCCCGTTTCCACCGCCCGATGACGAACCAACGGCCGGTCCTCGGGAACCTCGCCCCGGACTTCGACGTGCCGTGCACGCGCATTCCGGGTACGATGGCCCCGCGCGCCACCCTGGCCGGTTACCGCGGCCAGTGGCTGGTGCTGATTTTTTATCCCCGCGACTTCTCCCTGGTCTGCCCGACCGAATTGATCGCCATGAGCGACAGGATGGGCGAGTTTCGCCGCCACCGCTGTGACGTCCTGGCGATCAGCACGGACTCCCTGAAGTCACACGAACTGTGGATTGCCAGGCCGCGGACGCAGGGCGGTCTCGGAAGCCTCCAGTTCGCGCTGGCGAGCGATGAGGACGCGGCCGTTTCCAGGGCCTATGGCGTCTACCTGGAGCCCCAGCACGTCGCCCTGCGCGGGCTATTCATCATCGACCCGAACGGGGTGCTGCAATACCAGGTCGTGCACAACCTCAGTGTCGGGCGCCGGACCGAGGACGTCCTGAGGGTGCTGGCGGCCCTGCAGACCGGTGGGATGTGCGCGGAGAGCTGGACTCCGGAGGACGCCACGACCAATCCCGCATGCACGCTGGCACCAGGGAGCATGCTCGCCCACTACCGGATTGAGGAGTTGATCGGCAGCGGATCGTACGCCTCCGTCTTCAGAGCACACGATCTTGCGCTCGACCGCACCGTGGCCCTGAAGATCGTGAAGCCGAGCGCTCTCCTGGCCCCGGGCGTGGTCCTGGCGGAGGCCCGCGCGGCAGCGGCGTTGAGTCACCCCAACGTCTGCACCGTCTTCGGGTTGGACGAGAGCGAGGGCGTGCTGATCATCGCCATGGAGTACCTGGCCGGGAAGCCGCTGAGCAAGATCCTCGAACGGAGGGCCCTTCGTCCGGAACAGGCGGCCCGCCTCGGTCGCCACGTCGCTTCGGGAATGGCTGCGGCACACGATAAGGGAATCGTCCACGGCGACCTCAAGCCGTCCAACATCATCGTGACGGAGGAGGGCGTCGCGAAGATCCTGGACTTCGGGCTGGCGCGCCGCTTTCGAGGTCGCCGTGATCCGGATGAGACGGCGATCATGGGCCTGGCCGAGACCGGCTACTTCGCGGGGACGCCGAGCTACATGTCGCCGGAGCAGGCCCTCGGCGAACCGGCCACCACGGCGAGCGACGTGTTCGCGTTCGGGGTGGTGCTCTATGAGATGCTCACCGGTCGCCGGGCCTTTGTCGGCGAGAACATCCTGCAAGTGTTCAGCCGGATCCGCGCCGTGGACCCGGGCCTCTACGCCGCCGAAGTGCCCCAACCCTTCTCCAGGGTGCTCCGTCTGGCTCTCGTTCGCGATCCGGCTCACCGCCTCGCCAAGATGCGGGAGATCGCCGACACGCTGATTTCACCTGGATCAACACCCGCCGGCCCCTGACCGTCACCGCGGACCTCCGCGGGCGGGTCGCGATCCTCGACTTCTGGACCTGCTGCTGCATCAACTGCATGCACGTCCTGCCCGTGCTGCGCCGGGTGGAGGAGCGCTTCGCCGCCGAGCCGGTCGTGGTCATCGGCGTCCATTCGGCCAAGTTCATCTCCGAGAAGGACCCGCAGAACATCCGCCGGCCCGTCGAG
>JACQNT010000192.1 GCA_016202915.1 Acidobacteriota bacterium | reverse complement strand
CGGTGAGGTTCAGCGGCGTCTGGCCGCCGAACTGGACGATGACGCCGTCCGGCCGCTCGCGCTGCACGATGTTCAGAACGTCCTCCGGCCGGTAGCAGACGCGCATGTTGCGCCCGCCGAGGACGTACGAGGGCCGGATGAGCACGGGGTAGCCGACCCGGCGCGCCGCGGCGAGGGCCTCGCGCCGGTTGCGCGCGACGCCGAACGGCGGCGCGGCGATGCCGAGCTTCTTGAGGACGGCCCCGAAGCGCTTGCGGTCCTCGGCGATGTCGGTGGACTTCGGGCTCGTGCCCAGGATGCGGACCCCGGCGTCGGAGAGGCGCTTGGTGAGGTTCAGCGGCGTCTGGCCGCCGAACTGGACGATGACGCCCCAGGGCTTCTCGTTCTCGAGCACCCCCATGACGTCCTCGAAGGTCAGCGGCTCGAAGTAGAGCCGGTCGGAGATGTCGTAGTCGGTCGAGACCGTCTCCGGGTTGCAGTTGATCATCACCGTCTCGAAGCCCAGCTCGCGCAGCGCCTGCACGGCGTGGACGCAGGCGTAGTCGAACTCGATGCCCTGGCCGATGCGGTCGAGGAGGAGGGAGAACTTGTGGCGATCCTCCGCCCGGTCGATGTCGCGCGGCTGCGTCCCGAGCACCGGGATCCCGGCCGCGTCGCAGGCCAGGGCGAGGTTGTTCGGGATCTGGCCGCCGAACGCCAGCAGGATCCCGAGCGGCCTCTCCTTGCGCCAGATGTCGCGCACCCGTTCGATGGTCAGCTCCTCGAAGTAGAGGGTGTGCCCCATGTCGTAGTCGGTCGAGACCGTCTCCGGGTTGCAGTTGACGACCACGGGGGAGTAGCCGAGCCGCCGCAGGGAGGCGGCCGCGCTGACGCAGCACCAGTCGAACTCGACCGACGACCCGATCCGGTAGGCGCCGGAGCCCAGGATCATCACCTTCCGCCGGCCATCCCCCGCTTCCACGTCGTCCTCGATCCCGTGGTAGGTCAGGTAGAGGTAGTTGGTGCGCACCGGCCACTCGGCGGCCAGGGTGTCGATCTGCTTGACGACCGCGACGATGCCCGCGGCCTCCCGCCGCCGCGCCACGCCGGCGGCCGTGGTCCGCGTGAACAGGGCGATCTGGTCGTCGGAGAAGCCGGCCTCCTTGGCGCGCCGCAGCAGGTCGTCCGGGAGCGTCACCCGCCTCGCGCGCCCCCGGGCCGGGCGCCGGCCTGCGCCGGGCCGTCCGGCCCGGGCGCGCAGCTCGTCGCGCACGGCGCAGATGCGGGCCATCTTCGCCAGGAACCAGGGATCGATCCCGGTCTTCCGGGACAGCCCGGCGATCGATCGGCCCTCCCCCAGCGCCTGCGCCAGCGCGAAGGCCCGCCGCGGGGTCGGCCGCGACAGGTCCTGGAGCGACTGCCGGATGTTGAAGTCGTTCCCGACCAGGCCGCGGATGCTGTCGCCGAGCATGCGGCAGCCCTTCTGGAGCGCCTCCTCGAAGCTGCGGCCTATCGCCATGACCTCGCCGACCGATTTCATCTCGCTGCCGATGAAGTGCGACGCCCCGCGGAACTTGTCCAGGTCCCACTTCGGCATCTTCACCACCAGGTAATCGAGGGCCGGCTCGAAGCAGGCGGTCGTGGTGTCGTTCATCGAGTTCTTCATCTCCGGCAGGAGGCGCCCGAGGGCGATCTTGGCGGCGACGCGCGCCAGCGGGTAACCGGTCGCCTTGCTGGCCAGCGCCGACGAGCGGGAGAGGCGGGCGTTCACCTCGATGACGCGGTAGTCGTCGGAGCGGGGGTCGAGCGCGAACTGGATGTTGCACTCCCCGATGATGCCGAAGTGCCGGATCACCTTGAAGGCCAGGGCCCGCAGGGAGAAGTACTCCTGGTCCGTGAGGGTCTGGGAGGGGGCGACGACGATCGATTCGCCGGTGTGCACGCCGAGCGGATCGACGTTCTCCATGTTGCAGACCGTGATGCAGTTGTCGGCCCGGTCGCGGACGACCTCGTACTCCACCTCCTTCCAGCCGGTCAGGTCCTCCTCGATGAGCACCTGGGGCGAGGTCGTGAACGCCTCCGCCGCCAGCCTCCCGAGCTCCGCCTCGCCGCGCGCGATCCCCGATCCCCGGCCGCCGAGCGTGAACGCGGTGCGCATCATCACCGGGTAGCCGACGCTCCGGGCGACGCGCAGCGCCGCCTCCAGGTCCCGCGCCGCGCCGCTCCTGGGGACCTTCAACCCGATCCCCCGCAGCTCGCGCGCGAACATCTCGCGGTCCTCCGTCTTCTCGATGGCGGAGATCGGGCTGCCCAGGACCCGCACGCCGTAGCGCCGCAGCACGCCCCGGCGGTGCAGCGCGAGCCCGCAGTTGAGCGCCGTCTGGCCACCGAAGGACAGCATTATCCCTTCGGGCCGGCCCCGGGCGATGACCTGCGTGACGAAGCGGAGGTCCACCGGCAGGAGGAAGATCCGGTCCGCCAGGCCCGGGGAGGTCTGGATGGTGGCGATGTTGGGGTTGATGAGCCAGACCTCGGCCCCTTCCTCCTTCAGCGCCTTGATCGCCTGCGATCCGGAGTAGTCGAACTCCCCCGCCTCGCCGATCTTGAGCGCGCCCGACCCCAGGAGCAGGACCCGCATCCGGCGACGCCCGCTCATCGGATCTCCGCCAGGAACTCCTCGAGGATCCATTCGGTCCCCGTCGGGCCGGGGGCCGCCTCGGGATGGAACTGGACCGAGCGCCAGGGTCCCCGCGCGTGGCGGAGCCCCTCGTTCGTCCCGTCGTTGGCGTTGGCGAACCATTCGCGCCACCCGGGCGGCAGGGTCCGTCCGTCCACCGCGTAGCCGTGGTTCTGGCTGGTCTGGTAGCAGCGGCCGCTGCCGGCTTCGACGCAGGGCTGGTTGTGCGCCCGGTGTCCGAATTTCATCTTGTAGGTCCGCGCCCCGGCGGCCAGCGCCAGGATCTGGTGCCCCAGGCAGATCCCCAGGATCGGCACGCCGGCGCGCAGCAGCGCCCGGGCGGTGCGGACCGTCGCGCCGGCCATGCGCGGGTCGCCCGGCCCGTTGCTGATGAGCACCCCGGCGTAGTCCCGGCGGCGGATCTCCAGGCGGTGGTCCCACGGCACGACGCGCACCTCCGCCCCCAGTCCGAGGAGCATCCGCACCTGGTTCCCCTTCCTGCCGCAGTCGATCAGCACGACGGGCGTCCCGTCCCTCCCGTAGCGCTCGACGCGCCGGGTCGAGACTTCGTCCACCAGGTTGCGGGCGTTCGGGTCGAGGAACTCGGGGACCGCCTCGCCGTCGATCTCGATGCGGCCGAGCAGTGCCCCGCGCACGCGGATCCTCTTGGTGAGGGCGCGGGTGTCGATTCCCGTCAGCGCCGGGACCTGCTGCGCCTTCAGCCACTCGCCGAGGCTCGAGGCGGCGCTGTGGTGCGAGAAGTCTTCAGAGTAGGAGGCGCAGATGACCCCGGCGACCTGGGCGCGGGGCGATTCCCACGGGCGCCCCGGGACCCGCCCGGCGTCCGGACCGGGATCCTGGAGCGAGGGAACGCCGTAGTTCCCCTGCGAAGGGTAGGTGAACGTCAGGATCTGCCCGCGGTAGGACGGGTCGGTGAGCGCCTCCGGATAGCCGACCATCCCGGTGGTGAACACCACCTCGCCGGCGGCCGGCCGGGGACAGCCGAAGGAGTATCCGTGGAAGACCGCTCCGTCTTCGAGGACCAGGCGGCCTCTCTTCGACCCGGCGCGCCGCGCCGCACCTCTCCCCCGCCCCCGCATCCCGATCCGGGCGCTCCCGCCCCCTCCCGTGAGGGCCTCAGACTGCCGTTTGCGTCAGGAGATCTGCCGCCAACCGACCCGGGCGGAGGATAGCACACCTCGCGGGGGCGCCGGCGGTGCTAGAATAGGTTCATGTCCGCTCCGGCGCACTTCGGGCGCGCGGTCCTCGGGTGCGGTTTTGCCCTCGCCCTCGCCTGGCCGGCGTTCTCAGCGGCGCATGCCGCCCCGGGAAGCGACGAGATCCTCTTCGCGTCGCCCGATCTCCGGATCTACCGGACCTTCGACCGGCACGGCAACCCGACGATCGTTCTCACCAACCTCGACGATGAGGGCAACTTCCTCGACCCGCGAACGGCGCGGGAGGAGGCTCCGGCCGCGCGGCCCCCCGCTCCGCGGGAACGGCCGGTCCCGCCCGCCGACACCGCCGCCCGCGGGGACGACGAGTGGACGGGGAAGCCTTCCGCGGGACCGGTCCAGGTGGTGGTCCGGGGCGGAGGGGCCGGACGCCCGGTCGATTACGGCGAGGTGGAGGTGACGACCGATGCCGGCGGCGGCACGACGATCGTGATCAACATCAACAACAACCTCCCGCCCCCGGCGGCGGTCCCCGCCGTCTATCCGATCCTGTCCTACGGCGGCCTGCCGGGAGCGTTCCGCTACCCCGAGCACCAGCACTTCCTGGGCTACGGACACGGCACCGGCTCCCCTTCACTGTTCTCCGGATTGGGCCTGAACGCCGGCAACCGCTTCGGGCTCAAGACCGGCAACCCCTGCGGCCGCGGCTTCGACTGCATGTTCGGCCCCGAAGCCGCCCATCCCTGAGGCCGCGGCGCGGTCCGGCGCCCCGGGCCGCTCAGTGGACGTCGCCCAGCTCCTGGTAGGCGCGCGACTCGATCTGGATCGTCGTGTGCACGATGCCGAAGCGGTCGCGGACGTCCTGCTTGATCCGGTTGAGCATCTCGTCGCTGGTGGCGCCGCGCGCGCCGTCGATGCGCACGTGGCCGCTCAGGGCCGGCAGTCCGGTGGTGATGCTCCAGACGTGCAGGTCGTGCACCTCGAGGACTCCGGGGACGGCGGCGATCGCTTCGCTCACCTTTTCGAGATCGATTCCCGCGGGGGCGGCCTCGAGCAGGACGTCCACCGCCTCGCGCACCAGGCGGATGGCGCCGATGACGATGACCACGGCGATCACGGCCCCGACGATCGGATCGATCGCCTGCCAGCCGGTCAGGCCGATCGCCAGCCCGGCGGCCAGCACGCCGAAGGACGACAGGGCGTCCCCGACCACGTGCATGCGCGCGCCGCGGATGTTGAGGCTCTGGCTCGCCCGCGACAGGATGGCGATCGCCAGGAGGTTTCCCAGGAGGCCGAGCAGGGCCACGCCGGACATCAGGCCGGTCGCGACCGTCACCGGCTCGAGGAGGCGTTGGAAGGCCTTGTAGAGGATCCCCGCGGAGATCAGGATCAGGAAGGAGCCGTTCAGAAGGGCGGTGAGGATCTCGATGCGGTGGTAGCCGTAGGTCTTTTTCTGCGTCGCCGGGAGCGAGGCGAAGCCGACCGCCATCAGGCTGAGGACAAGGGCCAGAAGGTCGGTCAGCATGTGCCCGGCGTCCGACAGGAGCGCCAGGCTCCCCGACAGGACCCCCCCGACGACCTCCACGACAAGGATCACGGCGGTCAGGACGATCACCAGCGTGAGCTGCCGCTTCTGGAACAGCCGGGCCTCGCGGGTCTCGGCCTCGGTGCTCACGCCGGGCGGCGCGCTCATCGCGGGCGCCGGGCCGCGCCGCCGGCGCGCCCCCGCCGCCCCTCCAGGACCACGACCGCCGCGGCGTAGTCGCCGCTGTGGCTCAGCGACAGGTGGGAGCGGATCACGCCCAGGTCCCGGGCGTGGCGGGCGGCGGCGCCGCTGATGCGCAACACCGGCGGTTCGTCGCCGTTCCCGCGGACGGCCACGTCCCGCCAGCCGACTCCCTTCCCCCAGCCGGTGCCGATCGCCTTGAAGAAGGCCTCCTTGGCGGCGAAGCGGGCGGAATAGTGCAGGTCGCTCCGGGCGCGCCCCTCGCAGTAGCGCACCTCCTCATCGTCGAAGACGCGCTCGCGGAAGCCGGCGCGCGCCAGCGCCCGCCGCAGGCGCCTCACGTCGCAGACATCGAGGCCCACTCCGAGGATCATGCCGGCTTCCTTCGCGTGAAGCGTATGATAGCACCGTGCCCGAGCGGATCAATGTCAACGGAACCATCACGCCCCCGGAGAGGGCCGCCGTCCCGGCGCTCGACCGCGGCTTCCTGTTCGGGGACAGCGTGTACGAGACGATCCGGACCTACGGAGGCCGGCCGTTCCGGCTGCGCGATCACCTCGAGCGCTTGCGGCGGTCGGCAGAGAGGCTCGGCATCCCGCATGCGGCGGCGCCGGTGGAGATCGAGCGGGAGATCCTGCGGACCGTCGCCGATGCCGGCGGCGGGGACGCGGTGGTGCGCGTCGTCCTAAGCCGCGGCCCCGGGCCGATCGGCTACGCCACCGACGGGTGCGGCCCGCCCACCGCCGTCGTCTACGTCCGCCCCTGCCCGCCCCTGCCGGACGGCTGGCGCGGCGAGGGGGTCGATGTCGCGATCGTCGGCGTGCGACGCAACTCCGCCGCGGCGCTCGACCCGGCGATCAAGTCGAGCAACCTGCTCAACAACTTCCTGGCCTGGAGCGAGGGGCGGCGCCTGGGGGCCTTCGAGCCGATCCTGCTGAACGCGGAGGAGCGACTCACGGAGGGGGCCTCGAGCAACGTCTTCCTGGTGCGCTCGGGGCGCCTGCTCACGCCGCGCCTGGAGGACGGCCTCCTGGAGGGGATCACGCGGGCCGTGGTGCTCGACCTGGCGCGCCGCCACGGGATCCCCGCCGAGGAGGCCTCCCTCGGCCCCGACGACCTGCGCGGGGCGGACGAGGCTTTCCTGACCAGCACGCTGAAAGGGATCGTCCCGGTGCGGCGCTGCGACGGCTGGCCGATCCGCGACGGCCGCCCGGGCCCCGTGACCCGGCGCCTGCTCGACCTGTTCGACGCCGCCGTTCAGGAGGAGACGAAGGCCGGCTCCGCGCCGGGATCGACTCTCAGATAGCGGTGGCCCGCCCGCCAGGCCGGAAGCACATAGACCGTGCCGCGTCTCCCGCCCTCCCGGTAGTCGATGCGCCTCTCCTCGTGGAAATGGCCGAACACGACCAGGTCGGCGCCCGCCCCGATCCGCCGCCGGGCGTAGGCCTCGCACTCCGCGACCGGGAAGCTGCGCCGGTAGTCCGGGTTGGTGCGGGCCAGCGACCTCTCGATCCCGTCGGCGAGCCGGCCCTTCAGCGCGGCGGGAAGCAGGCTGAACGCCCCGAAGAAGGCGCGGTTCTTGGAGATTCTCCGCCAGGCGAGATAGCGGCGGTCGCGGCGGTTGACCAGGTCGCCGTGGGCCAGGTGGGCCCGCCGGCCGGCGAGCGCGAGGTCGAGCGCGTCCTCCGCGAGGGTGTCGAAGGGGTCGCCGTCGTAGAGCGCTCGCAGGAAGAAGTCGTGGTTCCCCTCGACGTACAGCAGCCGGCAGCCGCGCGCCTTCAGGCGGCGGAGCGCCTCGAGGACGCGCCGGTGGTGGTCCAGGGCGAGATCGGCGGTCCCGATCCAGACGCTGAACAGGTCGCCCAGGATGGCCAGCGTCCCGACCTCCCGGGGAACGGCGTCCAGGAAGCGGATGAACTCCCCGACCTCCGGGTCCGAGGCGCGCAGATGTGCGTCGCCCAGGAGCGCGACCACCCCATCGGGAGTCGGCATGTCAGCGGCGGACGAGGTCGGCGATCCCCTGCCTCAGGCAGAACTCCTGGATCCTCCCGGTGCGCGCGAGCATCTCGGTCAGGAGGGCGACGAAGCGCTTCTGCTGCTGGGCGAGCTCGGCGGGGAGCGGGTCGCCGGGCTTCCACGAGTGCTTGGCGCGGGAAGCCCGGAACCCCTCCGCGGCCTCCTTGAGGCGCTGCTCCAGGGCCTCCGGCGGGAGCGACCGGATCGGCACGCCATCGGCATCCTGCGCCTCGAGCGGCGCCACGTCCCTGGCCTTGCGCGCCAGGTCGGCCCCGTACTGGGACTCGGTCATCGTGTCCGGATCGCGGTCCTCGCCGAAGCGGGCGAGCGCCTGGTCGTAGCGTCCCGCGGCGAGAAACGCTATGGCGCTCCGGAACGGCTGGACATGGGTGGCGCCGGGCACGATCTTCAGGGCCTCGTCGTAGCCGGCGGCCGCGGCCTCGGGCTGGGCCGCCTCCAGGTCCAGGTCGGCGACGCGCGCCAGCGCCAGCGATCGGTAGGCGGGGTTCGCGTCCGGCGTCTTTGTGAACGCCGAGACGGATCGACGGTAGGCGGCCTCCGACTCCGAGGGCTCGGAGAGGAAATCGTGCATGCGCCCCAGGCGGAACCAGTCCTCTCCGGTGAGCGCGCCCGGGTCCGGCCCCTTCTCGAACTGCTCCACGCCCTGGATGGCGTACTGCCGCATGCGCTCGAAATCCCCCTCGTCGGAGCTGAGCTTCGCCAGGTAGTAGAGCCTCTCCAGGGTCGCGCCGCCGGGCTCCGAGATCTCCTTCTCGAGGAGCGTTCTCGCCTCGCGCCAGGCCGCCTGGCGCGCCTCGGGCTTCCCCTCGACGACCTCGCGGCAGTAGCCGATCTGGTAGACGATCGATCCGTCGCGCCGGCCGCCATCGCGCGCCTTCTGGAGCAGGGGCAGGGCCTCGGCGTACTTCCCCTGGTTGTAGAGGGACACCCCCCTGTCCGCGGCCCTGCGGGCGCCGCGGCCCCACGGGCCCACCGCCCACGCGGCCGCCGCGGCCACGGCCAGAACGAGAGCAATGACGAGGCTTCCCCGGCGGGAAAGGCGCAGCGACATCGGGAGCGATGATACCATTCCCGCGCCCCGCAAGGAACCCGACCCCTGGGTAGTGTCCTGGTTTGATCACGGAAAGCCTGACCCGGCGCGGGTCTGTACGCGTCGATTGGAGAACTTGAGGGCCGCACTTGCGCTACAGTTCGCGCTCTATAACTTCTGCCGACCCCCACAAGACGCATAGAGTGACACCGGCGATGGCGGCTGGCGTGGTCGATCGACTCTGGGCGACTGCGGACTTGCTCAAGTAGGTGGGACCGTTTGATGAAACGACAGTTCGTCCATGAAGTTCGGAGGAATCTACGCTGGCTGGCGGATCGACAAGACGAGGATGGGTTTAAGAAATATCTCGCCGCCCTTGAGCTTGAAGAGGGATCGCCGCAGTTTGAGGAGGCGCTGAGTGCCTTTCGCGAGTACGTGCAATCTCGCCAATCACGTTCTGGCCGCGCCTGAGAAGCTCCTCCCGCTTACGCGGAGGAAACTTTGAAAGGTGGCTTTCAAGGATTGCGGCGATCCTGTCAAGTGGGTTTCGTTTTGGAGCCCGGGCATCGGTCGTCCGGGGTCTATGCAAGATACCACCCTCTCTTCGTTTCATGGCGTCCTCGCCAACTAATCTACATCGCGGAGGCTTTCAAAACAATATCAGATATTTCATCGACCCCGGCATAGAACCGGTAAGTGACTCATGTAGAATAAGTTAGAGCATGATTGACGAGTTGGCCAAAATCGCGATGGCGACCCGAAGGAGTATCACCTTCAGATCGGAGGTCTCTCGCGCTCTCCCTCTGCCTCTTCACCACCGGTTCCTTCCTGCCACCGGGAACGGAAGTCCCGCAGGAAGGCGGCGTACTCCCCCGCCTCGATCGCCGCCCGCGCGCGGCCCATCAGGTCGGCATAGAGGTGCAGGTTGTGCAGGGTGTTCAGGCGCATCGACAGGATCTCGCCCGAGACGTAGAGGTGCCGCAGGTAGGCGCGCGAGTAGCTCCGGCAGACGGGGCACCCGCACGACGGGTCGACCGGTCCGGGATCCTCGAGGAACTCCCGCCGCTTGATCTGCAGGCGGCCGGTGGAGGTGTACAGCATGCCGTTGCGGGCGTTGCGTGTCGGCAGGACGCAGTCGAACAGGTCGCAGCCGAGGGCCACCATCTCCACCAGGTCGGCGGGCGTCCCCATGCCCATCAGGTAGCGCGGCCGGTCCTCGGGCAGGAGCGGGGCGGTGAACGCCACGGCCGCCCGGCTGCGCTCCGCCGACTCGCCGACCGAGACGCCGCCGATGGCGTAGCCGTCGAACCCTAGGGCGGTGATGGCGGCGACGCTCCTCGCCCGCAGATCCGGGTCGTCCCCTCCCTGGACGATGCCGAACAGGGCGCGCCCGTCCCGCCGGAAGGAGTCCAGGCAGCGGCGCGCCCAGCGCGCCGTCCTGCCGACCGCCGCCTCCAGGCGCCCGCGGTCCGAGGGCAGGGGCGCGCAGTCGTCGAACGCCATGACGATGTCGCTCCCGAGCGCCTCCTGGATCCGCATGCTGCGCTCCGGGGTCATCTCCAGAAGGGACCCGTCGAGGTGCGACCGGAAGACCACACCGTCCTCGGAGAAGGTGCGCCTCTCGGCCTGGCTGAGGATCTGGTAGCCGCCGCTGTCGGTCAGGATCGGCCGCTCCCAGTGCATGAAGCGGTGCAGCCCCCCCAGGCGACGGACCACCTCCTCCCCGGGCCGCAGCGCCAGGTGGTAGGTGTTTCCCAGGATCATCTCGTAGCCGAGGCCGACGAGGTCCTCCGGCGTCATCGCCTTCACCGCGCCCGCGGTGCCGACCGGCATGAAGGCGGGGGTCTCGATCGTCCCGTGCGGGGTGGTGATCCGGCCGCGGCGGGCCGCCGTGGACGGGTCGCGAGACAGCAGGCGGAAGGAGAACGGGGCGCTCACCGGGCCGGCATTCACAGGATCAGCATCGCGTCGCCGTAGGAGTAGAAGCGGAAGCCGCGCGCCACCGCCTCCTCGTAGGCGGCGAGGATCCGCTCCCGGCCGGCGAACGCCGCGACCAGGACCAGGAGGGAGGTCCGCGGCAGGTGGAAGTTGGTCAGCAGGGCGTCCACGACACGGAAGCGGTGAGCGGGAGTGATGAGGAGGTCGCACCAGCCCTCCCCCGGCCGGACCAGCCCGCCGTCCCGGCCGCACCACTCGAGGACCCGGGTGACCGTCGTCCCGACCGCCACGACGCGCCCGCCTCGCGTCCGGCACGCGGCGACCGCCTCCGCCGCGGCCCCGGGAAGCCTGCAGGCCTCCGGCTGCAGGCGGTGGTCCTCGACGCGCTCGGTCCGCACCGGCTGGAAGGTCCCCGGACCGACGTGCAGGGTGAGGCGGGCGACGCCGATCCCGCGCCTCGCGAGGTCCTCCAGCATCGTCTCGGTGAAATGCAGGCCGGCGGTCGGCGCCGCGATCGACCCTTCCTCCCGCGCGTACACCGTCTGGTAGCGCTCGCGATCGAGAGCGTCCCGCGGGTCCCCGGGCTCGCGGCGGATGTAAGGAGGGAGCGGCATCACGCCGTGCCGGCGGATGGCGCCCTCCACGCCGTCCGGACCGGCGTGCAGCCTCACGCGCACCCGGCCTGCGGGGATCTCTCCCAGGAACTCGGCCTCGAAGCCCGGGGCGATGAGGAGCCGCGTCCCGGGCCGCAGCCCCTTCCCCGTGGAGGCGAGACAGCGCCAGATCGGTTCTCCCGGCTCGCGCTCGAGGAGGAGGAGATCGACGCGCCCGCCGGTTCTCTTCCTGGACCTCAGGCGCGCCGGGATCACCCGGCTGTCGTTCAGGACGAGCAGGTCGCCCGGCTTCAGGAAATGACCGAGGCCGGCGACGGTTGCCTCGGTGATCTCCCGTCCGGGGGCGGCGCGATCCAGGACCATCAGCCTCGCCTCGTCGCGGCGGGCGCAGGGCTGCTGCGCCACCAGATCCCCGGGCAGGCGGTAATCGAAGTCCTGGATGAGGGTGCCGGGGCTCATGCGCGGTAGCGCAGCGGGTCGGTGACGCCGGCCAGGGCGAAGCCCTTGAGGCGCAGGCGGCAGGACTCGCAGAGCCCGCACGCGACCTCCTCCTCCGTGTAGCACGACCAGGTGAGATGAAGCGGCGCCTGCAGCCTCACCCCTTCCCGGACGATGTCGGCCTTGCTCATGTGGATCAGGGGGGTCTCGACGGCGAGGTCGGTCTCGGGCCGCGTCCCGACCCGCAGCAGCCTGTTGAACGCCTCGTAGTACTCCTCGCGGCAGTCGGGGTAGCCGCTGCTGTCCTCCTGGACCGCCCCGATGAAGATCCGGCGCGCCCCGAGAACCTCGGCCCAGGAGACGGCGATCGCCAGAAGATGCGTGTTGCGGAACGGCACGTAGGTGTCGGGAATCGCGGAGTCGGGCCGCCGCGCGTCGATGGCGTCCCGCGCCGGGTCGGTCAGGGCCGACCCGCCGATCGCCCGGAGGTGGTCGAGGCGCGCCAGGAGCGTGCGCTCGACGCCCCAGTGCGCCGCGATCGCCTGGAAGGCGCGCCGCTCGCGATCCTCGGTCCGCTGGCCGTAGCCGACGTGCAGCAGGGCCAGGTCGTGGTCGCGCCGGGCGATGGCCGCCGTGACGCAGGAGTCCATCCCGCCGCTCAGCAGGACGACCGCCAGGCTCCGGCGGGAAGCGTCCGCGCCCATGGCGTCCCTTCAGACCCCCCGGGCGTCGGGGGGCCAGATGTACTTGTGGATCTGCAGTTGCAGGCGGACCGGGAGGGTGTCGGCGAGGATCCACCCGGAGAGATCGCGCGGGGGCAGCACGCCGTGCACGGGAGACAGGAGCACGCTCCAGCGCTCCGCCAGCCGGTGGCGCGCGATGGCGGCCCGGCTCCACTCGTAGTCGGCGCGGTCGGCGATGACGAACTTGATCTCGTCGCCCGGCTTCAAGAGCGCGAGGTTCTCCCAGCGGTTCCGGTCGCTCATTCCGCTGCCGGGGCATTTGAGGTCCATGACCACCATGACCCTGCGATCGAGCGGCGCGATGTCCAGGCTGCCTCCGGTCTCCACGGCGACCTCGAAGCCGCGCTCCAGCAGCTCGCCGATCAGGTCGTGCACGCCTTCCTGAACCAGCGGCTCCCCTCCCGTGACCAGGACGTAGCGCGTCCCGTAGGAGCCGACGCGGGCGCAGACCTCGCCGACCGTCGCGTCCGTCCCTTCCTCGAAGGCGTAGGCGGTGTCGCACCAGGAGCAGCGCAGGTTGCACCAGGTCAGGCGCACGAAGACGCAGGGACGGCCGGCGTGGCGCGACTCCCCCTGGATGCTGTGGAAGATCTCGTTGATCTTCAGCCTCGTCGCGGTCCGATCGCGCACCGCCGCCGTGGCCGTCATCGCCCGCCCCCCGGGGCCGCCGCCGCGCCCGCGCCCCTACGGGCCTCCCTCTTCACCAGGCCGATCAGGACTTCAAGGTTTTCGACGTCCTCGCGGCAGTCCTCCCCCTTGGGCGTCTCGAGGATGAGCGGCACGCGGAGAAACCTCGGGTCGTTCATGAGGAAGCCGAACGCCTCCCGCCCCAGGTACCCCCTGCCGATGTGCTCGTGCCGGTCCACGCGGCAGCCGAGGTCCTTCTTCGAATCGTTCAGGTGGACGGCGCGAAGCCGCCGGAGCCCGATGGCGCCGTCGAAGCGGCGCAGCGTGTCGAGGTAGCCCGCGCGCGTCCGGATGTCGTAGCCCGCCGCGAAGACATGGCAGGTGTCGAGGCAGACGCCGATCCGGTCGGGATCCCGGGCCCGGGCGATGACGGCGGCGATCTCCTCGAACCGCGAGCCGATCGCCGAGCCCTGGCCCGCCATCGTCTCCAGGGCGATGGAGGCCGTCCGCGAAGGCAGCCGCCGGTGGATCTCGTCGATCGCCTCCGCCAGCCGGCGGACGCCGAACGCCACGCCCTGGCCCATGTGGCTCCCCGGGTGGGTGATAAGCCAGGCCACGCCGAGCCGCTCGCAGCGCTGCAGCTCCACCAGGCACGCCTCGATCGAGCGCCGGTAGAGCCGGTCGTCCGGAGAGCAGAGGTTGATGAGATAGGAGTCGTGCGCCACCACAGGATCGATGCGCAGGCGGGCGCGCTCCGCCCTGAAGCGGGCGGACTCCCCCTCAGGAAGGTCGCGGGCGGCCCACTGGTTGCTGCTCTTGGTGAAGATCTGGATGGCGCTGCAGCCGATCGCCGCGCCGCGCTCGATCGCCCGGTGCACGCCCCCGGCGATCGACATGTGCGCCCCCAGCGGCCGCCTGGGGATCGTCCACGACACCGACTCCATGCTCATCAGTATACCCGCCGGAGACATTCAACGGTGTGCGGTGCGGCGCCTTCGCCCGGGAGGCACGGCTCCGCGCAGGCATGCCGCGGGACAGTGCTTCGGCAGGCGGGGACCGCCCCCGATCAGTCGCGCCACTCCCAGGGGGGATCCGCCCTGCCCAGGGCGCGCGCCAGGGGGCGGGTCAGGGGCCTCAGGGACACGCCGAGCGCCAGGAGGAGGGCGTCCTCGACACGATCGAGCATGAGGCTGCGCAGGGGGTAGCGCCTCTTCGAGGACGGGGACACGGAGAACATCTCGAGGGGATCGGAGGACATCCGCGCGAGGAGCAGGGTCCGCCGCCAGGATCCCGGAGCCACGCGCTCCATCAGCCCCGCCGGCGCCTCTCCCGGGAACACCCTGTCGAAGTGCCGCAGGGCGAGGTACAGGGCGGTCCTGACGCGCCACGCGGCGCTCCGGCCCGCCAGAACCTCGGGATCGATCGGCCACTTCCGGAACATCCGGCGCAGGTCGATGAGCCACTTCAGCGAGGGGCCGAAGTAGTGGTCGGCGAGATGCGCCACGTGGTACAGCAGAGCGTCCTCCGGCGCCGCGCGCAGGCAGGGGACCCCCTCCAGGACGGCACCGCCGGTCCGCCGCCAGACCTCCTCCCCTTGCACACGGAAACGATGGGGCAGCCCCAGGGCCCAGTGGAATTCGAAGCCGACCGCCGCCTCTCCCGGGGCCGACATCTCGAAGCGGCGGTTCCCGGGGAAATCGACGCCGACTTCCCCCCGGTATCCGGCCCCTGCCAGGCGGCGCGCCAGGCGGCCCGCATCGCCCCTCCGGATGAGGAGGTCGATGTCGGTGAGCGCCCTCTCTCCGGGATCGTCGTACAGGTCCACCAGGTACGCCGCCCCCTTGAGCAGCACGAACGGGATGCGCTCCTCCTGGAGGATCCGTCCCACCTTCCTGAACTCGGCGAGGGCCACGAGGTTGTCGACCGCCGTCTTGCGGTGGATCGCGGCGATCCCCGCGCCCCACCCGGCGGGCAGGACGCCGGTACCGCCGTCGCGGATCCACAGGCCATGCAGGTAGCCGCCGCACTCGAAGCGCCTGAGCCCCGACTCGGCGACCGCCGCGGGGAAATCGTCCCGGGGATTCTCTCCGCGCAGGAGCGCCAGGAGCGCGGCGCTGAAGGATGGCGAGTACGCGGTATCAGGATTCATCGCGTGGAGACGGCCGCCCGCCGGCTCGCGGGGCCATCGGGCCGCCGGCGGCGAGGACGGGCGCATTATATCCTTCGCGAAGCCGCGCGCCACAGCCGTTCCCGAGGGGCGCTCCCGCCCGCCCGCCTTGACTTGCCCCCAGCGCGGCGGTAGACTGCTGCGCTCGATCGAGCCGACCCGTCGTGATTGAAAAAGGAGACCGCACTTGAACACCGCCCGTGGACGCCTGATCCTCTGCACGGCCCTCCTGGTCTTCGGCTTCGCCCTGGTCCACTGCTCCAAGTCCGGCGATCCCGGGGTCGCGCCGGCGCAGGACACGGCGTCGCCCGCCGCGGCCGTCGAGAGCCCGGCGGACGCCGCGCAGGCCGGGTCCAGCCCGCCGCCCGCGCCCCCCGCGGAGGAGGAGCCGACCACCGCTCAGGAGTTCAGGCCCGAGACGGCCGTCGGGGCGGTCGAGGGGATCCCGGCTCCGACCAACACGGCGCCGATCGTGGCGGTGGCCAACTACTTCACGGAGCTGCCCGGCTTCGACGTGGCGGGGCTCAAGCCGCGGCAGAGGGAGAAGTTCCTCCAGCAGGTCAACAGCGAGATGTGTACCTGCGGCTGCAAGAACGACACGCTGGCCCGCTGCTACATCAACGATCCGCGTTGCCCCATGGTCAAAGGGATGGTGCAGAAGGTCTACGACGAGGTGAAGGCCGGCAGGTAACCGGCTTCCGCCCCGCGGGCCTCTCGGGGGCACCTGCCCGGCCGTCCGGAAAGGAAGCCTCGTATGAAGGTCCACGAGATCTCCGAGATCCGCAACCTGGGCCTCATCGGCCACGGTTCCTCCGGCAAGACCTCTCTCGCCTCCGCCCTGCTCTTCTGCTCCGGAACGGTGAACCGCCTGGGCAAGGTCGACCAGGGGAACACGGTCACCGACTACGATGAAGAAGAGATCGCCCGCCGCTTCACGATCTCGTCCTCCCTGTGCCACCTGGAGTGGAAGAAGACCAAGCTCAACCTGATCGACACGCCGGGGTACGGCGCCTTCATCGCCGACGCCAGGGCGGCCCTGCGCGTCCTCGACGGCGCCGTCGTCGTGGTCGACGGCGTGGCCGGGGTGGAGGTGCAGACCGAGGAGGCCTGGAGCTACGCCGAGGAGTTCGATCTGCCGCGCCTCATCGTCGTGAACAAGCTGGACCGGGAGAACGCCTCTTTCGCGCGGGCCGTCGAGTCGGTCGGCAGGGCCTTCGGGCGGCAGGCCGTGCCGGCGCAGATTCCGATCGGGACCGAGAAGGGGTTCCGCGGCGTCGTGGACCTCGTGACCTCGAAGGCCTACCTGTACCAGGAGGACGAAAGCGGCAGGCAGCAGGTCGAGGACGTTCCGGCCGACCTGGACGCCTCCGTCAAGGAGGCGCGCGAGAAGCTGATGGAGATGGTGGCCGAGGTCGACGACACCCTGATGGAGAAATTCTTCGAATCGGGGGAGCTGTCCCAATCAGACCTGATGACGGGGCTCACGAAGGGCGTCAAGGCGAGGAGGATCTTCCCGATCTTCTGCGCCTCGGCCCTCATGAACATCGGCGCCCACCCGATCCTGGACGCCGCCGTCGCCCACCTGCCCCATCCGGGCGAGCGCGGCCCGTACAGGGGGGAGAACCCGAAGGACAGGGCGGCGATCGAGCGCCAAGGGACGCCGGAGGAGCCTTACTCCGCCTTCGTCTTCAAGACGATCGCCGACCCGTACTCGGGGAAGATCTCCCTGTTCCGCGTCTACTCGGGAACGATCCGCTCCGATTCCACCGTG
>JACQNT010000180.1 GCA_016202915.1 Acidobacteriota bacterium | reverse complement strand
GCTGTGCTACGAGCGCGGGCTCATCGTCCTCAGCGCGGGGACCTACGGGAACGTCGTCCGGACGCTGATGCCCCTGGTGATCACGGACGACCAGCTCGAAGAGGGCCTGGAGGTCTTCGAAGGGGCGGTCCTGGATGCGAGCCAGGCCCTGCAGCCGGCTCCGGTCGAGACGAGGGAACCGGCCCCGATCGCGCCCCGCGCCGGCGGACCGGTCCCCGAGGTCGTCTGAGGCCGCCGTTCCGAGGAGGGGAGGCCATGCTCCTGGAAGGAAAGAAAGGCCTGATCGTGGGCGTCGCCAACAAGCGGAGCATCGCCTGGAGCGTCGCGGAGGCGCTGCACCGGGAGGGGGCCCGGCTGGCGTTCAACTACCAGGGTGAGCGGCTGGAGGAGAACGTCCGCTCGCTGGCGGCCGCGCAGCCCGGGTCGCTCGTGCTCCCGTGCGATGTCACGCGGGAGGAGGAGATCGACGCCCTGTTCGGGAAGGTGAAGGAGGAGTTCGGGCGCCTCGACATCCTGGTCCACTGCGTCGCCTTCGCCCGCAAGGAGGACCTGGACGGGCCGTTCCTCCTGACCACCCGCGACGGCTTCAAGGCCGCCCTCGACATCAGCGCCTACTCTCTCGTGGCCCTGGCGCAGCGCGCCGCGCCCCTCATGGAGGGGGGCGGGAGCGTCGTCGTCCTGACCTACCTGGGGTCCGAGCGCGTCGTCCCCGGGTACAACGTGATGGGCGTCGCGAAGGCGGCGCTCGAGGCGGGCGTACGCTACCTGGCGCACGATCTTGGGAAGAGGGAGATCCGCGTGAACGGGATCTCCTCCGGCCCGATCAGCACCCTGGCGGCGCGCGGCGTCCCGGGCTTCACGAAGATGCTCCAGATCGTGCGCGAGCGCTCGCCCCTGCCGCGCAACACCGATCCCGCCGAGGTCGGCGACGCCGCCCTGTTCCTCTGCTCCCACTTGGCGCGCGGCGTCACCGGCGAAGTGCTGTTCGTGGACAACGGCTACCACATCATGGGGATGTAGACGAACGCCGCGATCTCCACGCAGGGGCTGGCCAAGACCTACGCGGGGGGGTTGCGCCGCCCGCCGGTCCAGGCGCTCCGGGGCCTCGACCTCGAGGTCCCCCGCGGCCAGGTCTTCGGCCTCCTGGGGCCGAACGGCGCGGGGAAGACCACCCTCGTCAAGATCCTCCTGGCGATCGCCTGGCCGACCCGGGGCGGCGCGCAGGTCCTCGGCCGCCGCCCCGGCGATGTGCGCGCCAAGGAGCGCATCGGCTACCTCCCCGAGAACCACCGCTACCCTCCGCACCTCACGGGCGAGCAAGTGCTGCACTACTTCGGGATGCTCTCCGGCGTCCGCCAGCCCGAGCGCTCGCGGCGCGTCGAGGCGCTCCTGCGCAGGGTCCGCATGGCTGAATGGCGCGCCACGCGCGTGCACAAGTACTCCAAGGGGATGCTGCAGAGGCTCGGGATGGCGCAGGCGCTCCTGAACGAGCCCGAGCTGCTGATCCTGGACGAGCCGACCGACGGCGTCGACCCGATCGGGCGGCGGGAGATCCGCGACGTGCTGCTGGAGCAGAGGGGGCGCGGCGTCACCATCTTCCTGAACTCCCACCTTTTATCGGAGGTGGAGCGGATCTGCGATCGCGTGGCGATCCTGAAGGAGGGGCGCCTCGTGCGCCAGGGAGGCGTGGAGGACCTGACCCGGCCGTCCAGCGTCTACCAGGTCGAGGCGCGCGGGCTTCCGGCCGATGCGCTGGCGCGCCTCGCGGCCGCCTTCCCGGGGCTCCGGGCCGCCGGCGGGCGCCTGGAGCTGGCGGGGGACCTGTCCTCCCTGAACCGGCTGATCGACGCCCTGCGGAGGGACGGCGCGGAGATCGCCGCCATCCTGCCGCGCAAGGAGAGCCTCGAGGACGTCTTCGTGCAGGTCGTCGGCGAAGGGGAGACGCCGTGAGGGTCGCCGCCATCGTGGCCGACGCCTGCCGGGAGCTGCTGTATCGGAAGACGCTCTGGGTGTACTTCGGGATCGTGACCCTGGTCCTGCTGTTCTTCGCCCTGGCGCTGCGCACCGACGTGGCGGACGGCCTCATCGCCTCCCTTTCGGTGATGGGCCTGGAAGGAGAGGGTTCGGCGGGGTCGTTCCGGCTCGGCGGCGGGGCGGAGGGAGGCATGGGTGGCCTGACCGCGGCCAGGTTCGTGCGCGGGGTGCAGCTCGGGGCCGCCTTCTTCCTGTACCCCCTCGGCATCCTCCTGTCCGTCTTCGCCACCGCCAGCCTGGTGCCCCGGATGCTGGAGAGAGGGACGATCGACCTCCTCCTCTCGAAGCCGGTGACGCGACCGACGCTGTTCGCCTCGCGTTACCTGGGCGGGTTGCTGGCGGCCGGCGCCGGCCTGATCTACCTCGTGAGCGGGCTGGGCGCGATCCTCGGGCTCAAGACGGGCGTGTGGAACGGCGGCTTCCTCCTGTCGGGGCTGGTGATGGCCCTCTACTTCGGCTGCCTCCTCTGCTTCATGGCCCTCGTGGGCGTGCTGTTCCGGTCCACGACGATCACCACGATGATCACGGCGCTCGTCTTCTTCGTGAGCCTTCTCGCCCGCTGGCCGCACGAGAACCGCGACTGGCCGCTGCTCATCACCTCCCGTGTCTGGAGGTTCGCTGCGCAGGGGCTGGTCGAAGGGCTGTACCATCTGTTCCCGAGGACCTACGAGTTCGGCCAGATGGCGGCCAGCCTCATCATGGACGAAGGGGCCATCGCCTGGGGCCCGATCCTCGGCTCGCTGTTTTCGGGGGCGGCCGCCCTGGCCGCGGCGGTGCTGTATTTCGCGCGCAAGGACTTCTAGGGCCTTCTGAATCTCTGGGAGGTGGTGCGATGAGGCGACACAGTGCGATGAGGGCCTGGGCGGCCGCGGGGCTGCTCCTGGCATGCGGGTGCGGGCGCCCGCCGGACGGCGCCGCGGTCGTCCGCGGCGGCCTCCTCGGCGCGCTCCCGCGGGAGAGCATGGGGCTGCTGGTCGTCGAGGTCAAGGCGCTGCGCGTCCCGGAGCCGGGTGTGCCCTGGATGCAGGAGATGGCGCGGATCGCGGAAGAGGGGCCGTTCCGCGAAATCAAAGAACGCTTCGGCATGGACGCCTTCAAGGACCTGGACCGGATCGGCCTGGCCATCGTGCCGCAGGCGGACAACAAGGTCGCCTACGGCATCATCGCGGAGGGGGCCTTCGATGAGGAGAAGATGCGGCAGGCGCTCGCGGGCCAGGAGATCGTGACGATGATCGAGGTCGAAGGGAGGCCGGACTTCAGCGTCACGGTCCTGCAGGGAGGAGACGTCGCCGTGGGGCCCCGGAGCGTGCTGGAAGTGATCCGGGCCAACGCCGCCCGCCGGGGGAGCGGTCTGGACGACAACCGCGCGCTCCTCGACCTGCTGGCGAAGGTGCAGCCGACGTGCCAGGTCTGGGGCGCGGTGGACTTCAGGACCCTGGCCACCCTGACGCAGGAGTTCGCCCGGACGCAGGGGAAGGGCGAGTCGAACCTGACGCCCCCACAGATCAGGTCGCTCAAGGCCCTCGCGTTCGAGGGAAGGATCGGGAAGACGGTCGAATACAGGCTGATCGGCCTGGCGGACGCCGAGGACCACGCGAAGACGCTGGCCGAGGCGGCGCGCGGCCTCATCGCGCTGGGGCGGATGGGCGCCAGCCGGGAAGGGGGCGCCATGTGGCTGGAGCTGCTCGACGGGATCTCCATCGAGCAGAGCGGGACAACAGTCAACCTGCGC
>JACQNT010000181.1 GCA_016202915.1 Acidobacteriota bacterium | reverse complement strand
TCTTCGACCGCCGGCACGGCACGATGTGGGGCGCCTCGAGCAACCACGGCGAGGACCACGGCATCGCCTGGTAGCGCGCGACTCCAGCGTAGAGGTCCACGGCAGCGTCCTTCTGCTGGTTGAGAGCGGGGTGGCCCGCGCCGCCGTCATCGGATAAAGTCGGCACTGCGGGCGGCGCTCGTCCGTCGGGTGGCGGGGAGATGAACCGGGAGGCGACGACATGAATTTGAAGACGATGGCTCCGGCTATGGCGCTCCTCCTGTTGCTGGTCCCGGGTTGCGACGTGATCCGGCCGCCCGATCCCGGGCCGGCGCCGGGCGGCTTCGACTGTGACGACCCGCCCGCGCTTTCGGGGGTGGTGCAGGTGAAGGAGCCGGTCGGGGATCGCTACATCGTGGTCCTCAAGCCTCCGGCACGCGCCCCCGGCGCGGCGGGGGCTGCGGACGCGACGGGGACAGCGGGCGCAGGGCGGACCATGAGCCGCGCCGAGGTCGCGAGCGCGGCGCAGTCCATCGTGGCGGCGCACGGCGCCCGCGGCGTGCAGGTGTTCGGCGCGGCCCTCGCCGGCTTCGCCTGCACGGCCGCCGCGAGCGTCGCCGCCAGGATGGCAGACGATCCTCGCGTCCTGTTCGTGCAGCAGGACGGGCGCAAGGCCGTCGCGCCGTTGCCGGCGGCCGAGAGCGCCGCGTCCTGGGGCCTCGACCGGATCGACCAGCGGGACCTGCCGCTGAACGGTCTCTACGATCCGGGGGCGACGAGTGCGGGAGTCCACGTCTACGTCGTGGACACCGGCCTCGATACCGGCCATGCGGAATTCACCGGCCGCGTGGGCGAGGGTCACTCCGCCACCGGGGACGGCATCCGCGACGACAACGGCCACGGCACGCACGTCGCGGCCACGATCGGCGGGACGAACTTCGGTGTGGCCCGGAAGGTCGTGATCCATCCGGTGCGCGTCCTCGTCAACGGCTCTGGATCCGATTCGGACGTGATCGAGGGCGTCGACTGGGTCGCGGATCACGCGCGCCGCAACGGCTGGCCGGCGGTCGCCAACCTGAGCCTGGGAGGCGGGGTGTCCCCGGCGCTTGACCTGGCGGTCTGCAACTCGATCCGGGCCGGCGTGACCTACGCCGTCGCCGCCGGCAACGATGCCGCCGACGCCTGCGGGTCCTCACCGGCCCGCGTCGTCCAGGCGGTCGGCGCGGGCTCCACCGACCGCTCGGACCGCCGCTCGTCCTTCTCCAACACCGGTGCCTGCGTCGAGGTCTTCGCTCCGGGCAGCGACATCACCTCGGCCCGCAACGGCGGAGGATCCACCACGCTCAGCGGCACCTCGATGGCCTCTCCGCACGTCGCGGGCGTGGCCGCCCTGTGCCTCGAGCGCGCCCCCGGGTCGCCCCCGGACGCGGTCCGCCGCTGCATCCTCGACCACGCCAGCCGCGACCGGCTCAGCGACGTCGGCGCCCGCTCTCCGAATCTCCTGCTGTATGCGAGAGAGGACTAGGAAGGTGCGCCGCGTCCGCGCCGCGCCCGGCGTCCTGCTCTCGTTTCTCCTGGCAGCACCGACGGCCGGGTGCGCCGGCGACGAGGAACCCGTGGCGAAACCTGACTTCGAGACCCAACTCGTCCTGAAGAACGCCTCCGGGAAGGAATCGAATGAGTTCCGGAGCGGCGAGCCGATCACCCTCGTCGTGACCATCCGCAACCGTGCCGACGAGGCCCGGGCCCTCACCCTCCCGTCGAGCCAGACGCACGACTGCCTCGTCTACGCGGGGAAGGACGTGGAAGTCTGGCGCTGGTCCTCCGGCCGGATGTTCGCCCAGGTGATCACCGAGCTGACCTTCGCACGCGGTGAGGCGCGCTCCTTCACTGTCACCTGGGATCAGACCGACAGGAAGGGTGTACCCGTACTCCCAGGCGAGTATCAGGCCGTGGGTCTGGTGCCCGTCAGGGCCCCGGGCAGCCGCTCCGGCCCGGTGATCTTCACGATCCGGCCGTCCGCCGCGAACCGGTCCGACAGGTAGACGCCACCCGCGCGCCTGCCGTTGACGCGAACCCCGCCGCGTGGTACTTTCGCGCCAGCCATCAGTAAAAGCTGATAGTTCCGACTGCCGCGAGGGCCAGGGCCGGGGAACCGTCCATGCTCTTCGAAGCGATCCTGGAGCGCAACCGGGCGTTTGCTGCGGGACGGGCCGCGGAGCCGCTCCCGCCCCCCGCTCAGATCGGGCTCGCCGTCGTCGCCTGCCTCGACCCGCGCCTGGACGGGCTGCTCCGCCCGGCCCTGGGGCTGGAGCCCGGGAGAGCGCTGCTGATCCGCACCCCGGGGGCGGGCGTGCGCCCCGAATCGGGCGCCCTGCGCTCGCTCGGCGTCGCGGCGTATCTGCTGGGCCTGACGGAGGTTGTCGTCGTGGGCCACACCTCCTGCCGCATGGCGTCGTTCGACACCGCGACCTTCATCGACACCTTCCGCCGGCGCGGCGTCCCGCGCGAGGCCTTCGGGTCGGAGGACCTCCGGATCTGGGCCGGCGCGATCCCCGATCCGAAGCGCGGTGTCCTGGCCTCCGTTGCCGCTGTTGCGGAGGCGCCGTTTCTGCCCCGCGACCTGCGCGTCGGCGGCCTTTTGCTGGATGATGCGACGGGGGCCCTCGAAGTAGTCCTGAGGCCCGGCGAGGCCCTGCCGGCAGGCGCCGCCGTCCAACCGGCCCCGGAGGCCGCCGCGCCCGAGAATCCCGCCGCCGAGAGGCGCGCCGCCGAAGATCGCCCGGCCGGGAGCCAGGCCAGGCCGCCCCTGGCCGCCGCTGCGACAAGCGTGACGGCGGCGGCGCCCCCGGCCGCGAAGGACGCGATGCTCGAGGCGGCGCGGTCGGCGCTGCGGTCGCTCGCCGCGACGCGGGAATGGAGCGACGAGATCCGGCGGCTGCGCTCGGAGCTGCAGCGCACCCGCAACCCGCTGGCCAGGCTCGCCCTCCTCGAGAAGTTCATCGGCAGGGCGGCGGCGCGGTCGCAGGAGGTGTCGGATACCCTCCGGCGCCTGAAGCGCGAGGGGGTCGGGGCAGGGAGCCGCCTCGGCCAGGGAGGCCTGCTCGAGCTCTTCAGCCGCGCCCTCGACGAGGAGGGTCCATGACCATCGGAATCATCTACATCGGCCTCCTGGCGATCGGCGTCATCTACGCGCTCGTGTCGGGCGCGCTCGGGTGGCTGGGGGATCTCGTCGGGGGGGACATCCATGTTGACGCCTCGGGGCACCTCGACGCCGGCCACTTCCACCCGATCTCCGGGACGACGGTCGCCACTTTCATCACCGGCTTCGGCGGCGGGGGGATCGTCGGGCACTACCTCCTGCGCTGGACGCTCATGCCCGGCCTGGCGCTCGCCACCGCCACGGGCCTGCTGCTCGCGGCCGCCGCCTTCGGCGTGCTCGAACTCATCTTCAAGCAGACGCAGGCGGGGGCCGAGTACGCGGTCGGCGAGGTGGTCGGCCGCGAGGCCGAGGTGATCACGGCGATCCCCGAGCAGGGGACGGGCGAAGTCGCCTACATCGCGCGCGGGCAGCGGGAGAAGGCCCCGGCGCGCAGCGCCGACGGCGGGGCCATCCCGAGGGGCCGCCCGGTCGTCATCGAGAGAGTGATGGGCCAGACCTTCTACGTGCGGGCCGGGGGGCATGAGATGGAGGCGCCCCGGCCGACGCGGGGGTGACGCGGCCGGACGACCGGCCGCAGGAGCAGTGGCAGGGCCGGTGGAGCCCGGCCGAGGGAGTGACCGAAGGAGGATTCCCGATGCTCGCGCTCGGTGGTTTGATGACCGTCATCGTCTTCATCACTGTCCCGATCGTCTTCTTCATCCTGATCCTGGCGGTCGCCAAGCGCTACCGGAAGGTGGGGCCGAACCAGGTCATGGTGATCTCCGGCCGCCGGCACAAGGTCAGGACCCCCGACGGCCGGGTGGAGGCGACCGGCTACCGCATCCGCAAGGGAGGCGGCGCCTTCATCTTCCCGCTCCTCGAGCGCGTGGACGTGCTGTCGCTCGAGGTACTGACCCTCGACTTCACGACCCCGGAGGTCTACACCAAGCCCGGCGTGCCGATCGTCGTGGACGGCGTCGCGCAGGTGAAGATCCGGGGGGACGAGGCCTCCATCCGCACCGCGGCCGAGCAGTTCCTCGGCAAGACGGTGGAGGAGATCAAGCAGATCGCCCTGCAGACGGTCGAAGGGCATCTGCGTGCCATCATCGGCACGCTGACGGTCGAGGACATCTACCGCAACCGCGACCAGTTCGCCTCCTCCGTGCAGGAGGTGGCGGTCTCCGACCTCGCCAACATGGGGCTCGAGATCGTTTCCTTCACGCTCAAGGACATCCGCGACAGCCATGGCTACCTCGACGCGCTGGGGAAGCCGAAGACTGCCGAGGTCAAGCGCGACGCCATCATCGCGCAGGCCGAGGCCGACCGCGACGCCACCATCCGCGCGGCGCAGGCGCGCCAGGCGGGGGAGATCGCCAAGTTCGAGGCCGAGATCCGCATCGCCGAAGCGCAGCGCGACTTCCAGTCGAAGAAGGCCGAGTACGACGCCGCCGTCAACCTGAAGCGCGCCGACGCCGACCTCGCCTACGACGTCCAGAAGAACCGCGCCTCCCAGGAGCTGAAGCGCGAGGAGGGCCGCGTCGCCATCGTCGAGAAAGAGCAGCAGATCATCGTCCAGGAGAGGGAGATCCAGCGGCGCGAGAAGGAGCTGGAGGCGACCATCAAGCGCCTGGCCGAGGCCGAGCGCTACCGCATCGAGACCGAGGCCGCCGCCCAGCGCGCCAGCCTGGAGCAGGTCGCCAAGGGCGAGGCCGAGGCGGCGCGCCAGAAGGGCCTCGCCCAGGCGGAGGTCATCCGCGCCACCGGCGCCTCCGAGTCCGAGATCATCGCCCTCAAGGGCGCCGCCGAAGCGGACGCCATGGCCAGGAAGGCCGGCTCCTGGAAGGAGTACAACCAGGCCGCTGTCGTGCAGCTCCTGATCACCGCCCTCCCGGAGATCGCCCGCGCGGTCTCCGAGCCCCTCTCCAAGACCGACAAGATCACCCTCATCTCCACCGGCGGCGACAGCGCCGGCGCCTCCAGGATCACCGCCGACGTCGCCAAGGTGATGGCCGAGCTCCCCGCCATCGT
>JACQNT010000179.1 GCA_016202915.1 Acidobacteriota bacterium | reverse complement strand
CTACACCGCCAACGTCGGCGTGGTCTCGACCCTGATGCAGGAGGGGGACCTGATCGTCTCCGACGAGCTGAACCACGCCAGCATCATCGACGGGTGCCGCCTGTGCAAGGCCGACCGGGCGATCTACCGGCATCTCGACTACTCTCACCTGCGCGCGATCCTGCGGGCGGCGCGCCAGAAGAAGACCGGAAAGGTCCTGGTGGCGGCCGACGGGGTGTTCTCGATGGACGGGGACGTCTCCGATCTCAAGGCGATCGCCGACCTGTGCGAGGAGCACGACGCCATCCCGATGGTCGACGACGCACACGCCACCGGGGTCATGGGGTCCGGCGGCCGGGGCTCGGTGGACCACTTCGGCGTCAAGGACCGCTGGGACATCCAGATCGGCACCATGTCCAAGGCCTTCGGCGCGATGGGGGGCTACGTCTGCGGCGCGCGCCCGCTCATGGAGTTCTACGTCCACAAGGCGCGCCCCTTCCTGTTCTCCTCCTCGCACCCTCCGGCGGTGATCGCCGCGTGCGCGGCGGCGGTGGAGGTCATGGAGACCGAGCCGGATCTCCACCAGCGCCTCTGGGACAACACCCGTTTCTTCAAGCAGGGCCTGAGGGATCGCGGCTTCGACACGGGCAACTCCATCACTCCGATCACGCCGGTGATCATCGGATCGGGCGCCCGAGCGGCGCGCTTCTCGGACGAGCTGTTCGCATGCGGCGTGTTCGCCCAGGGGATCTTCTACCCGATGGTCGCCGAGGAGAAGTCGCGCGTGCGGACGATCGTGATGGCGACCCACACGCGCGGGGACCTCGAGGAGGCCCTGGGGGCCTTCGAGGAGGTCGGCCGGAAACTCGGGGTGATCTGAGGGAAGCTCAGGCGCGGCCCGGGCTCGCCAGGCGATCCGGGAGCGGGTCGGGCCGCGCGAAGTAGACGTCCGGCAGGGCCTCATACACCTCCAGGACCGGGTGGAGGATGCGGATCGTCTGCTCGCGCCGTTCCGACACCTTCTCCGGCGAGAGCAGGATCCGGCCGCAAAGGGTCCAGCCCTTCCAGTCCCACACGGTCGGCTCGCGCCCGGGCGGATCGTCCTGCAGGACGTAGGACCAGCGATCCATGAGGTGGGTCGCCCGGTTCACATAGGCCCAGTAGCGGTCCCGCGGCGTCAGCCCGACCCCGTCGAAGGTGAGCTCGACACGATCGTAGACGACGCCGTTCTCCGTCACCTCCCCGGCGTAGGCCAGCCGCACGCCCGGGTCCTTCATCTTGTACGGCATCAGCAGCCAGTAGGTGTCGTTGATCCAGGCCTCGTAGGCCTGATCGAGGAGCGGCTTCGCGGCCGCATCGGGCAGGGCGGCGCCGTCCTTGTGAACGGAGCCCTGGCGCGTGTCGACGTTCAGGAGCGCCACGAACGGCCTGCCGTCCCTGTCGACGTTCTCGTAGCGCAGCCGCCCGCTCCAGCGGTCCCAGAGGTGGGTCCGTTCGGCCAGCCTTTTCTCCCCCTTCTGGACCACGAACGCGAAGTGGATGAAGCGCGTCTGCTCCCACGCCTGCCGTCCGCCCAGAGCCTGCAGGACGAGGTCGGCAACGGCGATGGCGCGCGGGTCGGAGCGCGCGGGATCGAAGGCGGCCGGGGCGCCACCGGGCGCGGCGCCGGTGGCGCACAGGAGAAGGGCGGCGGCCGCCAGGGCGGGCGGCGGGCGCCGGCGCCGTTCACTCCTTGGCAGCGCCATGCCTGCCCAGAAGACGCCGATCGGTCCGGTCCAGGATGCGGAGGATCTCCTCGAGCTGGGCGATCACCAAGCGCACCGATCGGGGTGCGCTCTCGGGAGGCCTGTCCTCTCCCGCCGGCAGGATTTCGCCGTTCCCCTCGGGGCCTTCCGACATCCCGAGCTTCTTCCTGGCACCCGCGATCGTGTACCCTTCCTGGTAGAGAAGCTTTTTGATCTCGATGACAAGGTCGATGTCCTTCTTCCTGTAGAGCCTCTGGCCCGACGGGCTCTTCTTCGGCGCCAGCTGGGGGAACTCCGACTCCCAGAAGCGCAGCACGTACGGCTGGGTGTCCGTCAGCTCGCAGACCTCTCCGATCTTGTAGAACAGCTTGCGCGGAATGGAGTCTGCCATGGCCTCAGGATTCACGGTCCCCGCCGCCGGCGTCCCGGCTTCGAACTGCCCGCCGGAGAGCCGCGTCGCGTCGGGCGTTGCCGTATCCTATTGGGAGCTCCCGGCGGGTGTCAAGGCGGGCGGCGCCGCCGGCTCCCTCACGCGCGGCCGTAGCGATCCTCGAGGCGGACGACGTCGTCGAGCTCCGGCGTGCTGACCTCGAACAGGGCGCAGTCTGTCAGGGCCTCCATCCGGTGCCGTGTCCGCGGCGGGAAGCGCACCGCGTCGCCCGCTTCGAGCACCCGCTCCTGCGTCCGGCCGTCGACCTCAAGTAACACTTTAAGTTTTCCCGTGTGAACGTATATGGTTTCGTCCTTCCGCTCGTGGTACTGCAGGCTCAGCGACTCCCCTCGCCTGATGTTCAGGACCTTCGCCGCGTAGCGCTCGGTGTGGGCGAACACGATTTCCTCTCCCCAGGGCTTCGGGATCCGCCGGATCATCGGGCCGCTCCGAGGAGGAAGACCTGCTCCGCCGGCAAGACGGCCGCGAGGCGCCGGCGCACGGCGGCGCCGATCTCCTCGGCGGTGTCGAAGCGCATGGCCTCCTCGACGATGGCGCGCGCCTCCTTGAGGGACAGCCCGCGCACCACCTGCTTGACCGCGGGGATCGAGGCCGGGCTCATGCTGAGCTCGGTGACCCCCAGGCCGATCAGGACCGCCGCCGAGAGCGGGCTGGCCGCCATCTCTCCGCACACCGACACCCTGCGCCCGACGTGCACCGCCGCCTCCGCCACGCGGCGCACGAGCGCCAGGATGGCGGGGTGCAGCGGCTGGTAGAGGTACGAGACCGATTCGTTGCCCCGGTCGATCGCCAGGGCGTACTGGATGAGGTCGTTCGTCCCCACCGAGAAGAAGTCGACCTCCTGCGCCAGGCGCTCGGCGATCAACGCGGCGGCGGGCACCTCGATCATGATCCCCAGCGGCACGTCGGGCTCAAACGGCACCCTGTCGCGCGCCAAATCGCGCCGGACGGCGTCCACGATGGCGCGCGCCTGCCGCAACTCCTCCAGCGCGCTCACCATGGGGAACATCAGGCGGACCTTGCCGTGGGCCGCCGCCCGGAAGATCCCGCGCAGCTGGGTCCGGAACAGGTCCTGGCGCTTGAGGCACAGGCGGATCGCCCGCAGCCCGAGCACCGGGTTCCCTTCCCGGCGCTCGAGGATGGTCGAGGCGTACTTCTCCCCGCCCAGATCGAGGGTCCGGATCACCACCTCGTGCGGCAGCGCCTTCTCCGCCAGCTCGCGGTAGACGCGGTAGTGCTGCTCCTCATCCGGCAGGCCCGGAGACTCGCGCAGGTACAGGAACTCCGAGCGGTACAGGCCCACCCCCTCCGCGCCGCACCGCCGCGCAGCCAGCATCTCCTCGGGCAGCTCGATGTTCGCCTGGAGCCGCACCCGCACGCCGTCCGGCGTGACGGCCGGCTGATCGCGCAGCATCAGGAGGTCGAGTTCCCGCTGCGCCAGACGGGCCCGGCGCTCGCGCCACCGTCCAAGCTCCTCCTCGGCGGGGTTCGCCAGCAGCAGCCCTTCCGACCCGTCCAGGATCACCCGATCGCCGGTCCGCAGGCGGACGCTGGCGTCGCGCAGCCCGGCCACCGCGGGGATGCCGAGGGCGCTCGCGATGATCGCCGTGTGCGATGTCGGACCTCCGCCGTCGATGGCCAGGCCGATGACGCGCTCGCGGTTCAGGCTGGCGGCGTCGGAGGGAGAGAGCCACGGGCTGATCACGACGACGTCCGCCGCCAGCTCCGCGAGGTCGTGGCGGCGCGTGCTCCCCGCGAGGACCGCCTGGACGCGCGCCTCGACGTCCTCGATGTCGGTGCCCCTCTCCTTGAGCTCCGGGTCTCCGAGCTGCGCGAACACCTGCGCGTAGCGCCCCACCACGGTCCGGAAGGCCCACTCGGCGTTCACCCGCTCGCG
>JACQNT010000187.1 GCA_016202915.1 Acidobacteriota bacterium | reverse complement strand
GGGGGGTCCAGAGCTCGGGGCGGTTGTTGTTGATCCGGGCTCCGTTGTTGCCGACCGGCGCGAACACCATGAAGTCGCGGTTGTTGTAAAGGAAGACGTCGAGGTCCCTCGATTGCTGCGGGTAGGTGCCGTTGCTGGCCTGGAAGATGAACGACGCAAAATTGTCGGGGGCGCCGAACGGCGTGATCGCCAGGTGCGACTCAAGGCCGCCCCCGACGATCCCGGCGCAGGCGCCTGCGCCCCCGCTCTTCGGGCAGGTGATCTCGCTCAGGCGCGCCAGCAGGCTCCCGGGATCGACGTTACCCCCCTTCTCGACCAGTGAGTTGATCGTGCAGCGGCTCGAGTCCGCCACGTCGGACACGATGATGCGCGTGCCTCTGGCGACACCGTCCAGGTTGGCGCCCCGGGGCTCACTCGCGCCCCCGATTCCGGCACGCGTGGCGAAGGCGCCGACCTGGCTCGGATAGGCGGCGATGACGCCGGCCACCACGTTGCCGTGGCTGCCGCCTCCGGAGAGGGCCGAGTCGCAATCGGAGCCATTGTCACGGACCGGGATGATGGAATGGATCTTCCTGTGGCCCGGTCCGATCTGGTTCGCGATGGTGAAGGTATTGGTCGCCGTCTGCGAGAAGGAGGGAGTGTCGAGGCTGATGCCGTTGTCGATGACGCCGACGATCTGCGGCGGCACCGTGTCGGTCCCATTGTTCAGGCGCCGGCCGTCGCCGTTGGTGTCGATTCCTCCGCCGTCCACACCCGCGTCGTCGAACGGCCGCATGTGCAGGCCGTCCTCCGCCGAGCCGACCTGGACGGTCGGGGCGCTCTTGGCGTTCAGGGTCATGAACTCGAGGCTTTCCTGGATGTTCAGGACGTCCCTGACGCGCGCCAGGGCCGGCAGCGACGAGTAGTGCGCGCGCACCAGGAAGGCGGAGCCATCGGGACCGTAGTCCGCCACATCTCTGACTCCCGGCACCCGGCGCAGCTCGTCCTTCAGATCCGGCGACGCGCCCGGAACGGCCATCACCTCGAGTAGCAGGTCCGGGTCGGAGGCGCGCACCTTCTGGATCAGCGGCCGCCGGCCGATCTGCAGGTCCATTTTTCCTGCGGGCGGCAATGCCAGGAAGAACTCCACGTCCGTGTTGTGACGCAGCCGGCCGATCCTGGCCGCCTCGACGTACAGAAGGAGCGCGGAGTCCGGCCCGTAGCCGATGACCCGGACGTCGGCGCGGAGGCGCGCCAGCACGGCGTCGAGACCGTCGCGGGCGATCGCCTCGCGGCTCAGAATGGCGCAGTTCAGGCCGGGCGCGAGCGTCCCCCTGCCCCCGAGGCCGGTGCGTTCCGCCTCGGCGTGGCGGAGGGGCGCCGGCAGATCCCGCAGCAGATCCTCGGGGTCCCGCGGATCGAGGTCGCCAAAGCTCAGGCGCAGGAGCCCCGTCGGGTCCGATCCCGCCCGCCGCGGCGCCTTGAAGGCCTCGCCGAACGGCGAGAAACCAACGGGACGCGGGAACGCCACGGGCAACGCCAGGCGGGCGGCCTGGTGCGCCTCGAGCTCAGAGAGCCTGCGATCGACCTGGTCCTGATCGTCCCGAGCCTGATTGCCCGCGGCCGCGACGAGAAGGGTCATACCCGCGACGACGAGGGTCGCGATCAATACGGCAGTTCTGACAACGCGCACGGAGGCGAACCGGGCGGGCCCGCCGGCAGGTTGGATCACGGTGGTCCCTCCTACGGATGTGGAGCAGCGGCGGCGAGGCCCTCAAATTACGACGGGTCCGGGACCCTGTCAACCTGTTTTCCGGCTGAAGCATCCCCTGTTCCGGGTGGCAGGCCAGACCGGACCGCGCGCTGCCAGTCATCACCTACGGGCAGAAATCCGCCGCATCCACCTGGCGAACGACCTTGCGGGGATCGCCACTGGCCGGGCATTGCGCCGCGGGAGCGGCCGGATCGGCATCGAGACAGATCCCGCCGTGCGGGCAGAATGCCTGTTCTCCCCGGTCCTGCGCGGCGCTGTTGCACGCGATTCTCAGGCATCCTCCGCACGTCCCGCCGGACGCGTTACACGGGCCGCCCCCGAGCTCGCAGGTGCCGGCGCTGCACAGCCCCGGGGCGGCGCAACCCAGGGCGCTGAGAGGGACGCCCGACGCGGGCTGCGGCGTCACCACATAGAAGGTCGCGAAACCCGCCGGCGGGTCCGGGTCCTCCGCCTGGCCGAGCGGGCCGCTCGTGCCGTTCCAGCCCCCTCCGGGCGCCGCCGTGCCCGGGGCGTCGGGCAGAACGCAGTCCAGGGCATCGAGCTGCCAATAGCTCCCGTCTCCGACGATCAGCCGGCCTGTCGGAATCCCGCTGCCGATCGCGCCGCGGTAGACGTCCGCCGATTGCAGCGGGCCGGACCAGTTCAGCGTAGTCGTTCCGCCGGCCCCATCGTACGTGAGCCCCAGCGATCGGTCGAGGACCCCCGCAGCCGTCTTCACGCCGAAGGTCACGTCGCCTCCGTCCCCGGAGTAGACCGGCAGATCGACCGCGGCCCCCACCAGGCTGGTGCAGGCGAAGTCCGAGCTGCAGCGCATCAGCACGCGGTAGGAAGCCTGGCGCTCCGGCGCATCGAGGAAGTAGAACTTCGCGCTCCAGTCCTGCACCAGCACGCCGTCCCGGAAGAACTGGAACTGCGGCATTCCGAGGGAGCAGCCGCCCGGCAGGGTGGAGTCGGCCGCGCTCACCCGGATCGCCTGGCCGGCCACGGCGACAGTCGCGAGCCCGTCGATCGGATTGCCGGCCGGGTCGGTCACCTTGACCACGACGTTCGTCCCGCCGTCGCCTGCCGCGGGGTTGCATTCGGCAAGGCAACCGGTGCCCGGAGGCGGGGCCAGATCCGGGAACAGCGAGTACTGCCCCTCGAGGGCGCCGGTGAACTTGATGTTGTCGAGCCACCAGCCGTCGTCCTGCCCGGTAGTCGCCCAGCCGCCGCCCTCCTGGTAGTATGACTCGGCAGTCGCGTCGAACATCCACGTGCTGCCGATCCAGCGGACGCGGATGCGCTGCCCCAGGAAGCCGGCCAGGCTGAACTTCGTCTCGACCCAGACCCCCAGGCCGGACGGATCGAGGAAGCCCGGTCCGGGACAGCGGTTGGTCGTCGCGGGTGTGGTGCCGAGGACGCTGCCGCACCACGCCCAGGCGCCGCTCGGGAAGCACATCGTCTCGTGGATGCCGCGCGGCGCCGGCGGCGCCGGGCCGGTGTCGCTGGGCGTGAAGCGGCAGTAATAGCCAGCGGAGTACTGGGTAAAAGACCCCATCTGGAAGTCGTAAACGTTCTGGTACGGCACGAGCTTGTCCCACGCCCCCCAGTCGTCCACCGCGGGATCGGGATCGGCGTCGATCTGAATCTGCACGTCGGCACAGTCCTCGCACTGGGTCCCGAGTCCAATGCCCTGGCCGGCGGCTATTAGGTCAGCGATGTGGAACATCGACAGCTGCAGGTCGTCCGTACCTGCGCGCGGGAACATCACCAGGTTGATCGGCGCCGACACGAACGCCTGCAGGGCGCGGAAGTGCGTGGTGTCGCCCGCGGTGGCCTGGCCGAGGTCGAAGTGCGCCCCCATGTGCAGGGAGTTCGGCACGCTCAGCGCCTTCCGGCCGTCCGCCGGAGTGTCGTACACGCAGCCGCCGGCGCAGGTCCCGCTCTCGGCATTGGGGCAGCTCGTGGCGCCGGGCGGGCAGTGCAGGTGCCAGTCCATCGGGTAGTCCGGGTCCAGGATGCACCCGGCGTTCCCCTGTGCCGGCGTCCTGAAGCCGCCGCAAGCGATCCCCGCGACGGTGCCCGGAGCGCTGCCGCCGGCACTGCCCCGCAGGTAGGAGCCGTGCTCGTTCACCCCCGTTCCGCCGTCCATCCGCCGGAAGGTGTCGTTCACCGTGAAGAGCCCGTCGCCATCACGGTCGACATCGAACGTTTCGAAGATCGTCCCGTCATCGGCCGTCCCGGCCATCCCGTCCGGCCCGGGGACGAAGACTTGCGGTCCGGCCGGCAGGTCCAGGTCGGCCTTGAGACTGAAGCAGACCGGGGAGGCAGTGCCGAGCGACTCGTTGGCGATGACCGAGAGGCAGAGATCGACCGTCGCGGGCTGCAGCGCGAGAGTCGTCTGCAGGGTGTCGCTGGCCCGGAAGGTGAAGCCGGGCTGGAGCGGATCGAGGCTGCCGAGGGTCACGACCCCGCCCTTGTTGATCAACGGGACCGACAGTGTTGGCTGGGTGATGCAGTCGACATCCGGATCGCTCGACACCAGGGTGAACCTGGCGTCCGTCAGGGCCGGGGCGGTTCCGAGAAAAAAGGTTCCCTCCTGAATTGTCACCGTGACTCGCCCGGTCTCGCCGGTGTCGGGGTAGACGTCGTGGTCACCGTCGAGGTCCTGGTAGGACGTGGCCAGGATCGCAAACCGCGCCAGGGGCAAGGTCCTGCACTTGATCGATCCCCGGAAGGTCACGATGTCGTCCGGGATCCCGTTGTAATCGTCGTCCGCCGAGGCGGCCGGATCGCAGGCGTCCCCCAGGCCGTCCCCATCGCTGTCCCTCTGGACGATCGGCCCGGGAAGTGAGGGAGGGTTGGGGATCCCGGGGCAGTTATCCAGAACGTCTCCCACCCCGTCGACGTCGGCGTCGTCGTCCACGCTCGAGCAGGGATCCGAAGCGCCGTGGCGCGCCGCGCTCTGGCAGACGCCGCCCGCGGG
>JACQNT010000177.1 GCA_016202915.1 Acidobacteriota bacterium | reverse complement strand
TTCCACCAGAGTCTTGCCGCCGATGAGGGCCAGGGGCTTGCCGTGGAAACTGGTGGAGAGGTAGCGGGCCGGAATCACACCGACAGCGTTGAGCATCGCCTGCTGTCGCATGGGGAATACTAGCGCACCCGCCTCCGGCAAGTCAAAACGGACCCGCGCGCCCGAGGAAAACTCTGGACAGCGCGCGCGCGGGTGCTAATATTACGACGCCACACGCGCGCGAGGCGGCGACGCGGGTGACCCGGAAGCGCAACGCCGCCGGTTCTGGAGGAACGACCATGGCGGGTGAGGTCGAGAAAGGCCTGAATGTCCTGGGCTACACGCTCCCGGAGGTGGGCAAGCCTCTCGGGTCCTACGTCCAGAGCGTGAGGTCCGGCAATCTCCTGTTCATCTCGGGGAAGCTTCCGAAGGAGAACGGCAAGATCAAGCACATCGGGAAGGTGGGCCGCGAGGTGACGGTGGAGCAGGGCCTCGAGGCCGCCCGGCTCGCGGCCCTGGGCGTCCTGGCCACCGCGAAGCAGGCCGTGGAGGACCTGGACCGGGTCCGCAGGGTGGTGCAGCTCACCGGATACGTCGCGGCGGCCCCGGGGTTCCACGACGCCTTCCAGATCATGGAGGGCGCCTCGGAAGTGTTCCTGAAGGCGTACGGGGAGCGCGGCAAGCACACGCGTTTCGTCATGGGCGTGGCGGAGCTGCCGCTGAACGCCTGCCTGCAGCTCCAGGCGATCCTCGAGGTCGAATAGGCCCCGCGCGGGCCCTCCGTTCACCGCAGACAGACCGCGCCGGCGCCGCGCTCGGATGCGCAGCGCGCCACGACGCGGGGCCGGCCATCATATAATTAAAAAGCCGGCATGCAGCCGACGCGAAGCGCGCGCGGCTGATGCCGGCGGGGAGCGCAGGGTATTGATGACGACGACCTTCAGGACGCCCCCGGTGGCCGGTGCTTTGGAGGACTCGTTCGGGCGCGTGGCCCGCAGCCTGCGCGTGTCGGTGACGGATCGCTGCAACCTCCGCTGCCTCTATTGCATGCCTGAGGACGGGATCCGCTGGTTCGAGAAGAGCCGCATCCTGAGCTACGAGGAGATCCGGCGCATCGTGTCGGTGCTGGCCTCGCTGGGGGTGCGGGAGGTCCGGCTGACCGGCGGGGAGCCGCTGCTCCGGAGGGACCTGCCGGTGCTGGCCCGGATGATCGCGGACATCGAGGGGATCGAAGACCTGGCGGTGACCACCAACGGCCTGCTGCTGAGGCCCCTGGCCGGCCCGCTCCTGGAGGCCGGCGTGAAGCGCTTCAACGTCCACCTCGACTCCCTCGAGCCGTCGACCTTCAAGGTCGCGAGCCGCCGCGAGGATCACGCCCTGGTGCTCGAAGGCCTGGAGGAGCTCGAGAGGCTCGGGGCGGTGCCGATCAAGGTGAACGTCGTCCTCATGCGGGGCGTCAACGACCACGAGATCCTCGTCTTCGCCGAGCTGGCCCGCCGTCGGCCCTACCAGGTGCGCTTCATCGAGCTGATGCCGCTGGGCGGAGGGGAGGCGATGGAGATCGAAGCGCTGGTCCCGGGGCACGAGGTGCGCCGCCGCATCGAGGAGGCGTATCCGCTCGAGCCGGTCGGCAGGGAACGTCCATCGGCACCCGCGACCGTCTTCCGCTTCCGGGACGGCGTCGGGGACATCGGCTTCATCAACCCGGTGACCGAGCCTTTCTGCGGCGATTGCGACCGCGTCCGCCTGACGGCCGACGGCATGTTCCGCAACTGCCTGTTCGCCCGCGTCGAGACCGACCTGAAGGCGATCCTGCGAGGCGGCGGGACGGACGCGGAGATCGCCGCCGCCGTCGGGGCCGGCGTAGCGTCCAAGGGTCCCGGCGGCTGTCTCGACCTGAAGCCGTATTACAGCGACAGGCTGGCGCGCAAGATGTGGCAGATCGGGGGCTGAGGCGTCCTACCCGGCCCTCCCGGGCGCTCAGGTATCCCCAGTTTCTGGGGGCAGCGCCTCCGGCCCGCGTGGCACGCGGTCGTCGCGGCCGGATCGGCACGGACCGCCGACGGCCGCGTCGCCGCTCCCTCTCGCGCGCCCGGCCGCGGAACAGCGCGCGGCCACGGGCGCGCTGCGAGAGGGCCCCTCGAGCCGGAGGCGCTGCCCCCCGCACCCGTGCCTTCCTGAGCCACTCGGGCACGGCCGCCGCCAGAAAGTGGGGATATCTCAGCCCCGGGCCCTCCTCGCCGCTGTGCTATCCTTCCGGACCGGAGGGGACGGGTGTCGCCCGGGGCCAGCATCGCGACGGGACTGTTCACCAGCGCGGCGGCCGGCATCCTGGCGACGCTGCTTCTCGCGCCGTTCGGGGACCTGAGACGCCTGTTCTTCGTGGTGAACGGCGGCCTGGCGCTCGGTCTCCTCGCCTTGGCGGCGTCGCTGCGTCGCCTGCCTCTGCCCGGGCAGGGGCGGCCGGGCCCGGCCGGATGGGGCGCCGGAGACTGGGCAGGGGCCGCGACGGCGCTGGCGATCGCTCTGGTGATTTCGTACCTGGCGGCCCTCCACCTGCCCGGCGGGCGCGAAGGCAGGGCGATCCTCGGCATGACGGCGGCGGCGGCCGTGGCGGCGACGGCCCTCGACGGCTGGGTGACGGCGCGGCCGGGGCAGCCGGGCTGGATCTTCGGGGCGGGCGCTCTGGCGGCCGCCGCCCTCCTCGGGCTGGCGATCGTCACGATGATCATGGGCCACTGGTACCTCGTGCGGTGGCGGCTGCCGGCCCGCCACCTGGTCCGCTTCTCCCGCCTGCTGGCCGGCGCGATCGGCGCGCGGGCGGCCACTCTGGCCGCCGGTGTCCTGATACTCGGGGCCGGATCTCCGCAGGGCCTGGGAGGGTTCGTGAGGGGGCTGGCCGTCGATCGCGGGTTCTTCTTCTGGCAGAGAGTGTTCTTCGGGATCCTCGGCCCCGCGGTGTTCGCCTACATGGTGCACGAGACGGCGCGCATCCGGTCGACGCAGTCGGCGACGGGCATCCTCTATATTGCGGTGCTGTTCGTGCTGATCGGAGAGTTCCTGGCCCGCTACCTGGCCGTGGCCGGGGCCGGGCCGATGTGATGCGGCGGGGGTTCACGAGGCCCATGACCGTCGCCTTCGTGTGCGATGGCTGCGACCGGGCGGTCCACCTTCCGGCCGATGCCCCGCGCGGGGAGAGCGCGTGCCCGGGATGCGGGCGAGGACACCGGCTCCTCCTCGTGCCCTCCGTTCTCGAGTCGCGGCGCGTGGAGGGCTGCCTTCTCTGCGGCCTGGACCGGCTCTACGTGCAGAAGGACTTCAACAGGAAGATCGGCCTGGCCGTGTTCGCGGTCGCGGCCCTTCTGAGCGTTCCGACCTGGGGACTCAGTCTGCTGGCGGCGACGCTCATCGACCTGGCGCTCTACCACGTCCTGGGCGACGTGACGGTGTGCTACGGCTGCGGCGCCCAGCACCGCGGCTTCGTCAGGAGCCCCGCGCACGCCGCCTACGACCTGCATGTCGCCGAGTCGATCGCCAGACGACCGAAGACCGCCTGAGGAGGTCCCGGTGACGGAATCCACAGTCCCGAGGACGGAGCCCGGCGCGGCCCCGGAGGAGGACGAGAAGAGCGACCTTAGGGTCGTATTGCAGTTCTTCATCGTGCCGATGGCGCTGGTGATCGTCCTCGTGGCCGTCTTCTTCGGCCTGCAGATGGCGCGCAGCGCCCGGCCGGATCCGGGCGCCACGCTGGAGTCGCTGCGAAGCTACGAGGGGTTCCTGGCGCACTGGGTCGGCGACCTCAAGCGCTGGCAGTCCGGGTACGACCTGTCGCTGCTCCTGCGGGCCGACGACGGCAAGGAGGCCGGGCGCCTCGTCCCGGACCTGTCGCGGGCCTTCCGGGAGGCCGGCGGGAGCGGCGACCTGAAGCTGCGACGCTATCTGGCCCTGGCCCTGGGTCGTGCGCGGGATGCCCGCGCGGCCGAGGCGCTGCGCGAAGGGATGAAGGACGCCGATGTCCAGACCCGCCTGTATTGCGCCTGGGGGCTGCTGAGCCTCGGCGACCGATCGGCCCTCGGGGAGCTGCGGGCGGCGGTGGCCGACGCCGATCCGGCCGTGCGCAAGGTGGCGGCCTTCGCCCTAGGGCACCTGGAGGACCGCGATGCCGTGGCGGTGCTTCTGGGGGCGCTCCGGGACCCGGAGGAGGACGTCCGCTGGAACGCGGCCCTGTCGCTGGCGCGCCTGGGGCGTCAGGAGGCCGCCCCCGTGCTGATCGATCTCCTCGATCAGGCGGCCCCCCAGGCCGGGGGAGCGCCCGGCGGAGAGCGGAGCGACCAGGCGATCAACGCCATCCGCGGGCTCGCCCTCCTGAAAGACGCGGGCGCCCGCGAGCGGCTGAACCGCGTCGCCTCCGGCGCCGCCGATCCCCGCGTCAGGGAGGCGGCCCGCCTGGCGCTCACGGCGTACGCATCGGAGTAGGCGCAATGCCCTCGCTTGACAGGGATCCGCGGCGCCCCTAGGATGATAGCGGATTGCCCCGGTCCGCATTCAAACTCCCGCGACGCGTCGCGAGGGGGGGTCCGTCCGCGAGCCATGGAAGCCTCGGGAAGATACAGTGAGATCCTCCTGGACCACTACCGGAACCCCAGGAATGTCGGGGAGTTCCCCGGAAGTCCCGCCGTTGCGCAGGTCGGGGATCCGCTCTCCGGAGACGTCCTGAAGATCAGCCTCCTGGTCCGGGACGAGATCGTGGTGGACGCAAGGTTCAAGAGCTTCGGCTGCACGGCGGCCATCGCCGCGGGCAGCATGGCGACCACACTGATCAAGGGACGGTCGGTCGCGGAGGCCGGCAGCGTGACCAACCGCGACGTCGTGGCCGCGCTCGGCGGTCTTCCCGAATCGAAACTGCAGTGCTCCGTCCTGGCCGAGCAGGCGATCCGCGAGGCCCTGCGCCGCCACCGCGCCGCGAACGGGGATCCCGTGCAGGAGGTCACATGCCGCTGACCGGGAAGCGCCTGGAGCGCCCCGGCAGGCCGGGCCTCCTGGCGGCGACCTACCTCCCCTCCATCCTGAAGGGGATGTGGATCACGCTGCGGCACATCTTCCGCCCCAAGGTCACGCTGCAGTACCCGGAGGAGACCTGGACGCTGCCCGAGAACTATCGGGGCCTGCCGGCCCTCGTGAGAGACGACGAGGGCCGCGTCAAGTGCGTCGCCTGCTTCCTGTGCGAGTACGTCTGTCCCCCCAAGGCGATCCGCATCGAGGCCCAGGAGATCGAGACGGGGGTCGAGAAGGGGCCGAAGATCTTCGACATCAACATGCTGCGCTGCATCATGTGCGGCTACTGCGAGGAAGTCTGCCCGGAGCAGGCGATCTTCCTGACGCCCGAGTACAGGACGGTCGGGCTGAGCCGCGAGGAGATGATCTTCCCGAAGGAGAGGCTCCTGGAGATGGGCGGCGTCAGGAAGGATCCGATCAAGAAATGGTCCCGCCTGACGGGGGAGGCGGCGGAGCCGCGCCCGGTCGGGGCCGCCGCCGGCGCGGGTCGGCGATGAGCGTCCACGAGATGGAGGAGAAGCACGCGCTCGCGCAGTGGGTCATGACGACCCGCCTGGCCGACTATGTCGCCTGGGGAAGGAAGAACTCTCTCTGGCCGATGCCGATGGGCCTCGCCTGCTGCGCCATCGAGCTGATGGCGATGGTGGCGCCGCGCTACGACGTGGCGCGCTTCGGCGCCGAGGCGCTGCGCTTCTCGCCCCGGCAGGCCGACCTGATGATCGTGGCCGGCACCGTGACGAAGAAGATGGCGCCCGCGGTCAAGAGGATCTTCGACCAGATGCCGGAGCCGAAGTGGGTGATCGCGATGGGCGCCTGCGCCTCCTCGGGCGGCATGTTCCGCTCCTACCCGGTGGTCCAGGGCGTGGACGAGATCATCCCGGTGGACGTCTATGTCCCCGGGTGCCCGCCGCGTCCGGAGGCGCTGATCGAGGGGATCATGAAGGTGCAGCGGCTGCTTGAGGAGCGGGCGCGCCGCGGAGCTTCCGGCGCGGGAGCCCGGGCGGAGGCCGCGGGCGCCGCGCGGTGAGTCGGCATGTCTGAAGCGAGCGCCCCCCTCCCGGACCTGATCGAGCAGGAGATCGCGACCCGCGGCCCGATCCCCTTCGCCCGCTTCATGGAGCTGTGCCTGTTCCACCCGCGCCACGGGTACTACACGCGCGGTCTCGGAGGGGGAGGCGGGCGGGATTATCTCACCAGCAGCGGGATCCACCGGGCGTACGGCGCGCTGGTGGCGCGCCAGGCCGGGGAGATGTGGCGGCGGACGGAACGGCCCGATCCGTTCCTGTTCGTGGAGTTCGGGCCGGGCGAGGGATACTTCGCCGCCGATTTCCTCCAGGAGGCGGCCCGGACGCAGGAGTTCGCGGCGGCGCTGCGCTACCTGCTGGTGGAGACCAGCGCCGCCCTGGCCGCCCGCCAGAAGGCGCGGCTCGCGGGCCATGCCTCCATTCCGGTGGAATGGATCGCGGAGGAGGATCTCGAACGGCGGGCCGGGTTCTCGGGGTGCCTGTTCGCCAACGAGGTCCTGGACGCCTTCCCCGTCCACAGGGTGGTCGGGACGCCCGACGGCCCGCGCGAGGTTCACGTGACGGCGCGGGACGGCGTCCTGGAGGAGACGCTGCTGCCGCTGTCCGGCGCCGCCGTGGCGCGCTTCCTGGAGGAGGAAGCCGTTCGCCCGCAGGAGGGCCAGGAGGTCGACTTGAACCTCGCGGCGCCCTGCTGGATCTCCTGGGCGGTGCGCCTCCTGCGGCGCGGCTACCTCCTGGTGGTGGATTACGGCAAGGAGGCGCCCGACCTCTACCACCCGGCCCGGCGCCGCGGCACGCTGCTCGCCTACCACCGCCACGGCGCGAACGAGGAGTTCCTCCTGCGGCCGGGCGCCCAGGACCTGACGGCCCATCTCGACTGGACGGCGTTGAGGAAGGCGGCGGAGCGCGCCGGGGGGCGTTATCTCGGAAGGACCACCCAGGCGCGGTTCCTCCTGGCGCTCGGCGCTCTCGATTTCTTCCCACGGGCCGGAGAGGGCAGCGCGGGCGGGCCGGCGCCGGCCCTCCTGCGGCGGATCGCCGATAGGGAAGCCCTCAAGGACCTGGTCCTCCCGGAGCGCATGGGGGACCGCTTTTCCGTCCTCAGCGTCGGCGTCGGCGACGTGCCCCGGGACCTCGCGGGACTGTCCGAGCCGTGGGCGCGCTCGCGCGAGGAGGCGCCGGCCGCCCCGCCGGGCCGGGCGGCGCGCCGGGCGGCGGGGGCGGCCGGAGAGGAGCGCTGACGATGTCCGCGGCGCCGGTCGACAGGGCGAAGATCATGGAGGCCCTGCGCACGGTGAAGGACCCGGAGCTCCACGTCGACATCGTCTCCCTCGGCATGATCGAGGACCTGCAGGTCGAGGGAGGGACGGTCGCGTTCACGGTGAACCTGACGACCCCCGGATGCCCCCTCAAGGCGCAGGTCGAGAAGGAGGTCCGGGAGGCCGTCGGGCGCGTGCCCGGGGTCCAGGCGATCCAGCTGAAGATGGGGGCCCGGGTCCGCAGGAGCATCGAGGCCACGGGGGACCTGATCCCGGAGGTCGCGAACGTCGTCGCCATCGGGTCCGGAAAGGGAGGCGTGGGCAAATCGACGGTGAGCGTCAACGTGGCCCTGGCGTTCGCGCGCGCCGGGGCGTCGGTGGGGCTGCTGGACGCCGACATCTACGGGCCGAACGACCCCCAGATGCTCGGGGTGAAGGAGCGGCCGGAGATCCAGGAACGGAGGATCCTGCCGGTGCAGGTCCACGGGATCAAGCTGATGTCGATGGCCTTTTTCCTCAAGGACGACGAGCCGGTGATCTGGCGCGGGCCGATGCTGCACGGCGCGATGAAGCAGTTTCTCGGCGACGTGGTCTGGGGCAGGCTCGACTATCTGTTCATCGACCTGCCGCCCGGGACCGGGGACGTGCAGCTCACACTCTCGCAGGTCATTCCCCTCACCGGCGCGGTGCTGGTGACCACCCCCCAGGACGTGGCGTTGCTGGATGTCCGCAAGGCCGCGGCGATGTTCAGGAAGGTCAACGTGCCTGTCCTGGGCATCGTGGAGAACATGTCGTACCTGAACTGCCCCCATTGCGGCGAGAGGCTCGAGGTCTTCAGCCACGGCGGCGGCAGGAGGTCCGCCGAGGCGTTCGGGGTCCCGTTCCTGGGCGAGGTCCCGCTCGACATCGGCGTGCGCCAGGGCGGGGACGAAGGGCGCCCGCCGGTCGTGTGCGATCCGAAATCCGGCCCCTCGCTGATCTTCAAGGAGATCGCCGAGAAGCTGGCGGCGATCATCAGCGTCAACACCTACAGGAAATACGAGCAGGAGATGGCGGCCCGGTCGTGAGACCGATCGAGCGCTCATCGGGAGTCCCGCGCGGCCGGCTCCGGCCCGCTCCGTGCGACCCGGGCGGCGGCCTTCTCGGCCTGCTGGTCTGCCTGGCGGTCTTGCCGGCGGTCCGGGCCGCCGAGGCGCCGCCGGCGCCGGTGGCCGCCGCGGAGATCGTCGCCCGGGTCAACGGCCAGCCGGTCCTCAGGCGCGACTTCGACCTGGCGGTGCAGCTGCAGTTCCAGGGCCGCGCCGCCGGCGTGGGGCACGCGGAGCTCAAGGCGGTCCGTGAGAAGGTCCTGGAGAAGCTGATCGACAACGAGATCCTGTTCCAGAGGGCGAGCAGCCGGGGGACGAAGGTCGCCGACAAGGAAGTGGATGCGGAGGCGGAGCGCATCCAGTCGGCGTGGGGATCCGGGGAGGCGTTCTCCGCCTTCCTCAGGGACTCCGGGATCTCCGCGGCGGAGTTCCGGGGCCAGGTACGCCGGACCCTCGTCGTGACGCGCTTCGTGGACGAGGAGGTCGCCGGTGATCTGAAGCTCGAGGAGGCGGACCTGCGGCGGTACTACGATCAGAACCCGAAGGAGATGATCCGGCCCGAGAGCGTCCGCCTGAGCCAGATCATGGTGCGGGCGCCCGCCGGTCCCCCCGGCGAGCGCGCGCAGGCCCGGCAGCGGATCGAGTCGATCCTCAAGGAGCTCCACTCCGGCCTCGACTTCGCCGACGCCGCCCGCAAATACTCGGACGGACCCGAGGCCGGGCGGGGGGGAGACGCCGGCTTCGTGACCCGCGGGAGCCGGCCGCCCCCTGTCGAGCGGGCGGCGTTCCAGATGCAGCCGGGGGAGACCAGCGACATCATCGAGACGCGCGTCGGCTTCCACATCATCCGGGTCGGCGAGCAGCGCCCCGAAGGCCCGGTCCCTTTCGAAGAGGCGCGCGAGAGGATCCGCGCCAGGCTCACCGCCCGCGAACGCGAGGAGAAGATTGGCGACTACGTGGCCGGCCTGAAGGAGAAGGCCCGCGTCGAGCGGCTCCTGCGGGGCGGGTCCTGAGCCGGACGCGCCGGCCGGCAACCCCCGCGAGCAGCCCGGGCCGCGTCAGCCGCTCCGCGTCGAGCAGCCGGGCGACGAGGCGCGCGTCGGCCAGCCCCTTCTCCCGCGCCAGATCGACGATCGTCCGGCGCGTCCTGACCGCCTCCCTCACCAGATCGGCGGCCCGGCCGTAGCCCAGGAGGGGCGTGAGCGCCGTGGCCAGGGAGGGGCTGCGCTCGAAGTAGGCGCGGCAGCGGTCCGCGTCGGCCCGGATCCCCCTCAGGCACCTGCGTGTGAACAGATCGACCGCGGCCGTCATCATGGCCATCGAATCCAGCAGGTCGTGGATCATCACCGGCAGCATGACGTTCAGCTCGAACTGGCCCGCCCCGGATGCCAGGGAGACGGCCAGGTCGTGCCCCGCCACCTGGAAGCAGACCATGTTCAGCATCTCGCACATCACCGGGTTCACCTTGCCCGGCATGATGGAAGACCCCGGCTGGACGGCCGGCAGCCGGATCTCCGCCAGGCCCGTCAGCGGCCCGGAGGCCATGAGGCGCAGATCATTAGCGATCTTCCCCAGGTCGAACGCCAGCCCCCGCAGCGACCCGGAGAAGGCGGCGAAATCGGCCGTGCTCATCGCCGCCTCCACCAGGTTCGCGGCGGGGCGCAGCGCGATCCCCGTGTCGCGCGACAGGACGCGCGCCACGCGCGCCGCGTACCGCGGGTGGGCGTTCAGGCCGGTCCCCGCCGCGGTCGCCCCCAGGCTGAGGCGCCGCAGGGGCCTCGCCGACTCCTCCAGGCGGGAGGCGGCGCGCCGCACCATGGCGGCGTAGGCGCCGAACTCCTGGCCCAGGGTGATCGGGACCGCGTCCTGGAGATGCGTGCGGGCCGACTTGATCGTCCTCCGGAAGCGGACGCCGAGCCGGTCGAGCGTCGTCGAGCAGCGGCGCAGGCAGCCCAGGAGCGCCGGCAGCTCGAGGAGGATCGCCAGGCGCATGGCGGAGGGGAAGGTGTCGTTCGTCGACTGCGACATGTTGACGTGATCGTTCGGGTGGACCACGCGGTAGTCGCCGCGCCGCCCGCCCAGGATCTCGCCGGCGCGGTTGGCGATGACCTCGTTCAGGTTCATGTTCTGGGAGGTGCCGGCGCCCGCCTGGAAGACGTCCACGACGAACTGCTGCCGGTGCCGGCCGGCGAGGATCTCGGAGGCGGCCCGATGGATGGCGCCGGCCCTGCGCCCGTCCAGGAGACCGAGCGCCTCGTTGGTCTCCGCCGCCGCCCTCTTGATGCAGGCGTAGGCCCGCAGGAAGGAATCGGGCAGGCCGCGGCCGCTGACGGGGAAATTCCGGACGGCCCGCGCGGTCTGGGCCCCGTAGTACGCCCCGGCGGGGACGCGCACGGGGCCCAGGCTGTCCCGCTCGACGCGACCGCGGACCTTCAGGCGCCGCCCCCGCCGCATGGCTATCATCCTCAATCGCTCGCTCGCCGACCGCGGCGCATGCTAGCACGTGACGCGAGGCTCCGCTCGGCCGCGAGCGCATGCCCCGTGTGCTCTGAGCTATCCCCAGTTTCTGGGGGCAGCGCCTCCGCCCCGCGGGGCACGCGGTCGCCGCGGCCGGATCGGCAGAGAGCGCCGACGGCCGCG
>JACQNT010000178.1 GCA_016202915.1 Acidobacteriota bacterium | reverse complement strand
CGCGCTCCCCTTTGAAGGCGCCTCCGTTCTGGGCACGGGCGACACCCGGCCGGCCGACATCAAGCCGCCCGCCCGGATGCCGGAACGCCGGATGTGGCCCTGGGTCCTGGCGGCCCTGGGCCTGCTGGGGGCGGGGGCGTGGCTCTGGTGGCGCCGGCGGCGCCCCGCCGTCGCCCTCGAGGCCCCGGCGGTCCCGCCGCTCCCGCCGCACGAGACGGCCTACGCCGAGCTGGAGCGGCTGCTCGCCTCCGGCCTCCTCGAGAAGGGGAGAATCAAGGAGTTCTACATCGACTTGGCGGAGATCCTGAGGCGCTACCTGGAGGGCCGCTACGGGATCGACACCTTCGAGCGCACGACCTTCGAGATCCTGGAGGCGCTGCGCGCCGTGCGCCTGCCGGTGCGGATCGCGGCCGCCACCGCCGAGTTCCTGGGGGAATGTGACCTGGTGAAGTTCGCCAGGTATCTCCCGGCGGCCGAGGAGACCCGCGGCACGGTCGAGCGGGCCTACCGGCTCGTGGACGAGACGCGCCCGGCCCCGGCCGCCTCTGAGGTGGCGGAGCAGGCGGTGGGGGCCGGGCGATGACCTTCCGTTTCGCGGACCCGTGGCCGGCCCTGGCGCTGCTGCTCCTGCTCGCTCCGCTGGGCTGGCTGCTGCTGCGCGGCCGCCGGCGCCAGGCGAGCCTGATCTTCCCGCGGACCGTGCCGTTCCAGACGATGCCGCCGGGGCTCGCCGTCCGCCTGCGGCGCCTCCCCCCGGCCCTCCGGGTGGCGGGGTTAGCGCTGCTCATCGTGGCGTTCGCGCGGCCGCAGACCGGCCAGCACGAGGAGGAGATCCTGACCGAAGGGATCAGCATCGCGCTGGCGGTGGACATCTCGGGGAGCATGCGCACGGAGGACTTCAAGCCGCGCAACCGCCTGGCGGTGGCCAAGGACGTGGTGGCGGGCTTCGTCCGGGGCCGCAGGAACGACCTCATCGGGCTGGTGGTGTTCGCCGCCAACGCCTACACCCGCTGTCCCCTGACGCTCGACTACGGGGTCCTGCTCGATCTCCTGCGCGAGGTCGACATCGCGCCGCGGGAGGAGGACGGCACCGCCATCGGCATGGGCCTGGCGACCGCCGTCGCCCGTCTCAAGGACGCGCGGGCGAAGAGCAAGGTCATCATCCTGCTCACCGACGGCCGCAACAACCGCGGGCAGGTCGATCCGCTGAGCGGCGCGCGCCTGGCCCAGGCCCTCGGTATCAAGGTCCACGCAATCGGCGTCGGCACGGAGGGGGAGGCGCCCTACCCGATCGACGACCCGATCCTCGGGCGCCGCTACATCAACGTCTCCGCCGACATCGACGAGGAGACACTGCAGGAGATCGCCGCGGCGACCGGCGGGCAGTACTTCCGGGCCACCGACGCCCGGGCCCTGAAGGGGATCTTCGAGAAGATCGACCGAATGGAGAGGACCGAGATGAAGGTCCGCGGCTACGTCAGGCGTACCGAGCAGTTCGCCTCTTTTCTCTACCCGGGGGCGCTGTTGATCCTGACGGAACTGGGGCTCGCGTGGACCGTGCTGAGGAGCGTCCCCTGATGCGCTTCGCCGCCCCGGGCTGCCTCTGGCTGCTCCTCGGACTGCCCGTCCTGGCCGGGCTCTTCGTCCTGGCGTTCCGCCGCCGGCGCCGCGCCCTGGGGAGGTTCGGCGATCTGCGGCTCGTCGACCGGCTGGTGCAGGCGGGCAGCACGGAGAGACGCGTGATCCGGGCGGCCCTCGTGCTGATCGCCGCCTTCTTCCTGATCCTGGCCCTGGCCAGGCCCCAGTGGGGCGCGAAGATGGAGACGGTCAGCCGGCGCGGGGTGGACGTCATCCTGGCGGTGGACACCTCCCTGAGCATGCTGGCGGAGGACGTCAAGCCGAACCGCCTGGCCCAGGCGCGGGCCGCGGTCTCCTCCTTCATCGACCTGTCGCGCGGCGATCGCGTCGGGATCGTGGCGTTCTCCGGCGCGGCGTACATGGCCTGTCCTCTCACCCTGGATCATGCCGCGGCCGGCATCTTCGTGGATGTGCTGGACACCGACCTGATCCCGGTGCGGGGAACGGCGATCGCGGAGGCGATCGCCACCGCCCTGCGCGCCTTCTCGCCGACCGAGCGGCGCTACAAGGTCCTGGTCCTCATCACGGACGGAGAGGATCACGAAGGGGACGTTCAGGCCGCGGCGCGCGCGGCGGCGGCGGATGGAGTTACCATCTACACGGTCGGGGTCGGTGGTCCCGGCGGCGAGCCGATCCCGCTCCGCAACGCGCGCGGCGAGGTGGTCGGTTACAAGGAGGACCGGGAGAGCAGGAAGGTGACCAGCCGCCTCGGGGAGAGCGTCCTGGAATCGATCGCCCTGGCCACAGGGGGGAAGTACTTCCGTTCGACCCCGGAGGGGATCGAGCTGCGCCGGGTCTACGAGGAGATCGCGGCGATGGACCAGAAGAGCCTCACCGGCCGGCTGCACACGGCGTACGAGGAGCGCTACCAGATCCCGCTGGTCGTGGCGATCCTCCTTCTCGGCCTGGAGGCAGCCCTCTCCGACCGGCGGCGCGGGATCGCGGCGCCGGGAGAGCTCCGCGGGGAGGCTGCGGCGTGAAGGGCGGGGTTCGCGGCGCTCTGGCCGCCCTGGTGATCTGCCTGGGCGCCGCCCTCCCGGCCCGCGCGGAGCCGGCCGGATCGGCGGCCTCCAGGAACAACGAGGGAAACCGGCTTTACGATCAGAAGCGCTACGACGAAGCCCTGAAGATGTACACCGACGCCCAGGCGGCCCGGCCCGAGGCCCCCGAGCTGCATTACAACATCGGCAACGTCCTGTACCGCAAGCAGGAGTTCGACAAGGCGACGGAGGAGTACCTGAAGGCCCAGTCCTCGTCCGAGCGGACGCTCTACCAGGCGGCCGTGTTCAACCGCGGGAACGCCCTCCTCATGCAGGGCCGCTTCCAGGAAGCGGTCGGCGCCTACGTGCAGGCGCTGCGCGCCCGGCCCGACGACGCCGACGCCAAGCGCAACCTGGAGCTGGCGCTGAAGTTTCTCCAGGAACAGGCGCAGCGTCAGCAGCAGGGGGGCGGCCCCCGGGACCAGCAGAAGCCGGACCAGAGCCAGCAGCAGGCGGGGGCCCGGCAGCCGCAGCAGGACCAGGAGGAACCTGGGTCGCCGCAGGCGCGCCGGCAGCAGCCGAGGCCGGGCCAGATGACGGAGGAGGAAGCCCGGCAGGTGCTGGAAGCCCTGCGGGCGGAGGAGAAGGAGGCGATCAAGAAGCACGCTCGCGTCAGGGTTCCCGACCGGCGTGAGCCGGAGAAGGACTGGTGAGGCGGAGAGCGGTCCTGATGGCCCTGCTGGGGTGGGCCGCGGCGGCGGATTCCCTCGTCGCGCAGGAGGTGTTTGTCCGCGCCCAGGTGGACCGCTCGCGCATCGCGCAGGAGGATGAGGTCATCCTCTCCGTGGAGATCGCCGCGCCCTCCTTCGACCAGGCGGCGCCGCCCGACGTGTCGCCCATCCAGGACTTCGAGATCCTCGGCGGCCCCTCCCTTTCCTCGCGCTTCCAGTGGATCAACGGCAGAACGTCCTCCACCCGGACCTACAGCTACGCCCTGCGGCCGCGCAAGATCGGGACGCTGACGATCCCCGCGCTCGGCCTGCTGATCCAGGGCAGGACGTACCACACGGAAGCCGTCCGGGTGGAGGTGATGGCCGGCGGGCCGCAGGGGTCCGGCCCGGCCGGGCCGGGGCGCCTCGGTCCGCAGCGCGGCCCCGCGCGCCCGCCCTCCGGCGGGGCCCGGCCGGCAGGTGGGCCGGGCGTCCAGCTGCGCGCCGAGGTGGACACGCGCACCGCCTACGTCGGGCAGCAGATCACCCTGCGCGTCCTCCTGGACACCCAGACGGAGGTCCTGAACCTAGGGCTCAAGGAAGCCCCGACCTTCCCCGGGTTCTGGGCCGAGGAGATCAAGCTCCCCGAGAACCTGGACCTGAAGCGGGTGCAGCGCGGCAACGAGGTGTACAGCGAATATACCCTGCTGAAGAGGGCCCTCTTCCCGACCAGCAGCGGCACCCTGACGATCCCGGCCATGACCTATCAGGTCCAGGTGCGGCGGCGCAGCCCGGATCCGATCGAGTCGTTCTTCTTCACGCCGACCGAGACCCTGACCCGCCAGACGGAGCCGCTCGTGATCACCGTGCAGCCGCTCCCGGAGGCCTCCCGGCCCGCGGGGTTCTCCGGCGCGGTGGGGCAGTTCAACCTGTCGGTCGGCGCCGATCGCAGGGAGGCGCGGGTCAACGATGCGGTCGGGGTGAAGGTGAAGATCGCGGGCGAGGGGAACCTGAACGCGGTGAACGCCCTGGCGCTCCCCGAGCTGGGCGATTTCAAGCGGTACGCGCCCAAGGTCAGCTCCTCGGTGGCGTTCCAGGGCGACCGGCTGCGGAGCGAGAGGGTGTGGGACTACGTGCTGATCCCCCTGGCCCCGGGGGACCAGGCGATCCCCCCCGTGACCTTCGCGTATTTCGACCCGAGGGCCGGCGAGTACCGCCGCCTCTCGAGCCCCGCCATCCCGATCCGGGTGGCGCGCGGCGAAGAGACGCCCGGAGGGCCGGGCATCGTCGTCTCGCAAAGCGACGTGCGTCCCCTCCGGCAGGACATCCGCTACATCAAGCAGGCCCCCGGGAACCTGCGGGACCGGTCCAGCTTCTTCTACCGCTCGCCGGGGTTCGCGGCCCTGGTGCTCCTGCCGATCGCAGCCGATCTGGGGATCTTCGCCTACGTCCGCCGCCGCGACCGGAGGCACGCCAACGCCCGTCAGCGGCGGGAGCGCCGGGCGCGCTCGCAGGCGCGGCGCCGCCTGCGGGATGCGCGGCGGAGGATGAGCCCCGCCGGCGCGCGCGCCTTCTACGCCGAGGTGGCCCAGGCGCTGACGGAATACGTGGCCGACAAGTTCGACGTGTCGGCGGCGGGCCTCACGCACGAGAGGATCGAGGAGCTCCTCCTCGCGCGCCACGCGCCGCCGCAGGTGCGCGCCGCCTTCCACCGCTGCCTGGAGGCCTGCGACTACGCGCTTTTCGCCCCCGCCTCCTCCGGCGAGGGGGAGATGCAGCGGACGCTCGTCCGGGCGGAGGAGACCCTCGCCGCTCTCGAGCGGTCGATCGCCGCATGAACCCGCGGAGGAGACGCCTCAGGCGATTCGTTCCGGCCGCACTGCTCGCCCTGGCGGCGGCCCGGCCCGCCGTCGCGACCACCCCGGCGGAGCTGTTCGAGGGCGGCAACAGCGCCTACGAGGAGGGGCGCCTCGAACAGGCGGCGGCGGCCTACGAGAAGATCCTGGGGTACGGGATCCGGGACCCGCGCGTGCACTACAACCTGGCGAACGCCTGCTTCAAGATGGGCCGGCTCGGCACCGCCATCCTGCACTACGAGAAGGCCAGGCGGCTGGATCCAGCCGATCCGGACATCCGGGACAATCTCGAGTACGCGCGGGGGCTGATACGCGATCGGGTGGAGGCGCCCGAGGTCCCCTATCCGATCCGGGCGATCATGGCGGTCGTGGACCCGCTGTCGATCGACCGGATGACCTCCGTGTTCCTCGCTTTCTATCTGTTGACCGGCGGCCTGGTCGGCGCCATCCCGCTCGCCCAGGATCCCGTCCGGAGAAAGGTCCTGATCTACTGCGCCCTGGCGCTCGGGATCGGGGCCGCCGTGGCGGCCGGAGGGCTGGCCTACAAGATCCACGCGACGACCGCGCCGCACGCCGTCGTGATGCGGGACAAGGCGGACGTCCTGAGCGGCCCGGGGGAGGACAACACCGTGCTGTTCACCGTGCACGAGGGGACGCTCCTTGAGGTGCGGAGCAGGCGCGGCGGCTGGTACCAGGTCAGCCTCCCGAACGCCCTGAGCGGCTGGATCCCCGCGGGCACGGTGGAGCAGGTGTGATCGGGCTGTACCTCCATTTTCCTTACTGCACCGTCCGCTGCAGCTACTGCGACTTCTACCTCGTCCCCGCGCGCGGCAACGATCTCCGCGGCTACGTCGCGGCGCTCTGCGACGAGATCCGCCGCGTCGATCCCCGCTTCCGGGGCCGCGCCGCGGACACCGTCTCTTTCGGCGGAGGGACTCCGTCCCTCCTGCCCCCGGCGCTCCTGGCCGGGGTGCTGGAGTCGATCCGCGACACCTTCGCCCTGGGGGGGGACGCGGAGATCTCCCTGGAGGCGAACCCCGAGGATCTCGAGGCGCGCCGCCTCGAGGAACTGGCGGGACTGGGGGTGAACCGGGTGACCCTCGGGGTCCAGACGCTCGACGACCGGCTCCTCGGCGTGCTGCGCCGCTCTCACACCGCCTGGCGGGCGATGCAGGCCGTCGCCGCGGCGCGCGCCTCGCCGGTGAGGAGCGTGGGGGCGGACCTGATCCTCGGCCTTCCTGGACAGGGGAGGGCCGAAGCGCTCGCGGGGATCGAGCGGCTCGCCGGGGCGGGGATCGATCACCTGTCGCTCTACCTGCTGGAAATCCATCCGCGGACCCGCCTCGGTCGGGCGGTCGCCCTCGGCCGCCTGGCGCCGCTGCCGGACGAGGCGGTCGCCACGCTCTACGAGGAGGCCGCGGACCTGCTCGTGGCGCGCGGCTTCGAGCACTACGAGATCTCCAACTTCGCCCTCCCGGGGCACCGCAGCCGGCACAACCTCAAGTACTGGACCGACCAGGAGTATCTGGGCTTCGGCCCGTCGGCGCATTCGTACGCGGGGGGAGAGAGATGGTCGAACGCGCCGCGACTGCGGGCCTACCTTTCCGGATCGGGCGGCCGGATCGAGCGCCTGGACGACCCGCAGCCCCGCTCCGTGCGCGGGGCCGAAGCCCTGTTCACGGGACTGCGTTTGAGCGAGGGGGTCGATCTGGAGGCGTTGCGCCTCCGGTACGGCCGGGGACTGCCGGCGGCCGGCGATCCGCTGCTCGCCGATCTGGCCCGCGCCGGCCTGGTGGAGGTGACCGGAAACCGGCTCCGCCTGACGCGGCGCGGGCGGCTGCTCTCCAACGAGGTCTTCGAGCGGCTCATGCCGCCGGCTCAGTTGACGTAGCCCAGGGACCTGAGCCTGCGGCGCTGCTCGGGGTCGATCCCGGGAGAGGAGAGGTCGGCGGCGCCGGCCCCGGCGTCGTAGTCGACCATCCTGCGCAGCTCCCTCAGCAGGCGCGCGCGCGCCTCGCGGCTCTCGCCGGCCGCCGCGGGCTCCCTCACGAGATCCCGGCTTTCACCCGGATCCGCCGCCAGGTCGTAGAGCTCGAGCAGGTCCCCGCCGGGCTTCGGGATGTGGATGAGCTTGTAGCGCCCGTCCGAGATCGAGGACCACTTCCCCCGGGGTCCGGGGATGTAGTACCTGGGGTTCTCCGGGTGGATCAGCTGGAAATCGGACTCGGCGAAGACGAGGCTGCGGCCCGGCGCGGGACGATGGAGGACCGTGCCGTCTTCCAGGCGGGGCCCGGCCAGCAGAAGCGGCCTCCCGTCGGCCGACTGCATCCTGTCGATGCCGAGCAGGGTGAGGATCGTCGGGGCCACGTCGATGTTCTGGGCAAGAGTCCCGACCCGCAGCCCGGGGGTGACGGCCCCCGGCAGCCGCACGATCAGAGGGATCCGGAGGCCCGGCTCGTAGAGGAACTCCCCGTGGGCGAAGTAGTAACCGTGCTCCCCCAGGCTCTCGCCGTGATCCGACGTCAGGGTGATCAGGACCGGGGGTTCCGTCCGTCCGGCCACCTCATCCAGGAGGGGCGAGATGGCGGCGTCGGTGCGCGCGATCTCGCCGTCGTAGAGGGCCCGGACGTGCTCGGCCTGACGGGCATCGAGCCGGTTGTCGAAGATCACCTGTCCCTTCGTGAGACGCCCGGTTCTGAGGTCGTCGTAGAGGGTGAGTTCCGGAACGGGATCCGTGGAGAAGGCGCGGTCGTACGGCGCGCCGGGGAGGTAGCTCCAGTGCGGGTCCAGGTAGTGCACCCAGAGGAAGAACGGCGTCCCCGGGGGAAGGTCGCGCAGCCACTCCAGCGCGGCCGCGGTGACCGCCTCGGCGGAGTTCCCGTCCCAGCGGCGCGGCGGGTTGTCGAAGCGGTCGAAGCCCTGCTCGAAGCCCCGCCCCGGCCGGAGGAAGAAGTTCGAGGCGATCGCCCCGGTGGCGTACCCCTCACCCCCCAGGATCTCCGCCAGGGTCAGGTTGGCCGCGGGAAGGAACGAGAAGAGCCCGCGCGCGCCGTGGTTCCGGGGGAACCGGCCCGTCATGAGGGAGGCGATCGACTGCGTCGTGCGGGGCAGAGAGGTGAAGGCGCGCTCGAACAGCGCCCCCTCTGCGGCCAGGCGATCGATGCGCGGCGAGGTCGCCCGGCGGTATCCGTAGCAGCCCAGGTGGTCGGCGCGCAGCGTGTCGATCGTGATCAGCAGGACGCTGGCGCGGGGCGCCGGACGGGCGCACCCTGTCACCACCAGGAGCGGCGCCAGCAGGAGCGCACGCCGCGCGGCCGGCAAGTCGAACATGGAGGACGCATTATAGCGTCCGGGGCGTTGCCGCTCGTGTAGGATCACCCCGCATGCGACGCAGATCTCTGCGGCGGAAGCCGGCCGGCGGCCCGATCGACCTGCGCTCCGACACCGTCACCAGGCCGACGCCGGCCATGCGCCGGGCGATGGCCGAGGCGGAGGTTGGCGACGACGTGTTCCGTGAGGATCCGACCGTGCGTCGCCTGGAGGCGCTGGCGGCGGAGAGGCTGCAGAAGGAGGCGGCCCTTTTCGTCCCGACCGGCACGATGGGGAACCAGGTGGCCGTGAACGTCTGGACCCGGCCGGGGCAGGAAGTGGTCCTGGAGGAGCGCAGCCACATCTTCAACTACGAGATGGGGACGATGGCCGCCTTCTCCGGCGTCCTGGCGCGGCCGCTCCGTGGCCGGGACGGCTGTCTCGACGCGGAGGCGGTGCGCCGCGCCCTGCACCCTCCCGTCTACTACCTCGCGCAAACGGGGCTCATCAGCCTGGAGAATACCCACAACATGGCGGGAGGCACGATCTTCCCGCAGAGACAGGCCGAGGAGATCTGCGCCCTGGCCCGCAGTCACCGCCTCCCGACGCACCTCGACGGCGCCCGCATCTTCAACGCCGCCGTGGCGCTGGGCCGCGACGCCGCCGACCTGGCGCGGCCCTTCGATTCGGTGATGTTCTGCCTGTCGAAGGGCCTGGGCGCGCCGGTCGGCTCGATCCTGGCCGGGCCGCAGGACTTCATCGCGGAAGCCCTGCGGGTGCGCAAGAGGCTCGGCGGCGGCATGCGGCAGGCCGGGGTGCTGGCCGCCGCCGGAATCATCGCGCTGCGCGACAACGTCGACCGCCTGGAGGAGGATCACCGCAACGCCCGGCTGCTGGCGAAGCGGCTGGCAGGCATCGGCGGGATCGCGGTCGATCCGTCCCGGGTCCAGACGAACATCGTGGTCTTCGACGTGCGGGCCACGGGCCTGGATGCCGCGGATCTGGTGCGGCGGTGGAAGG